>JAIRYY010000184.1 GCA_031267485.1 Tannerella sp. | reverse complement strand
ACTTCACGCGGGATATTTTTGTGCATTGTATTTTCTCCGTCATTGCGAACGAAGTGAAGCAATCCAGGCACAGGCGATGACCTGGATTGCTTCGGGCTGCGCCCTCGCAATGACGACGGAGAGGAAGAACGCCATTACGATGAAAGCAATGCACATAACCATGCCGCGTGAAGTATAATCACCAATCACTAATCACTAATCACTAACCATTAATCATTAATCACCAATCACCAATCACCAATCACTAACCATTAATCACTAATCACTCACCATTAATCACTAATCACTAATCACTAACCATTAATCATTAATCACCAATCATCAACCATTAATCACTAATCATTAATCACTAATCATTAATCACTAATCACTAATCATTAATCACTAACCATTAATCACTAACCACCAATCACTAACCATTAATTCAAAAGTCTTGGAAATTTCGGGATTTTCATGTACTTTTGCGGCGTTATTTGAATGATTAATTATGAATATACTGGAGTTAAGCGAGCAGGAGATTCTCCGTCGCAAAAGTTTGGAACAGTTGCGTAACATGGGCATGGAGCCGTATCCGGCGGCGGAATATCCGGTGGACGCATATTCCGCAGAGATAAGGGAACGGTTCAGGGACGGGGATGAAAAACGGTATGTGACGGTTGCCGGACGCATCATGAGTCGCCGGATTATGGGGAAGGCCTCGTTCGTTGAATTGCAGGATTCGACAGGCCGCGTTCAGGTTTACGTCACGCGCGACCATATCTGTCCATCCGAAAACAGTCCCGACCTCTACAACGTGGTCTTTAAAAAACTGCTTGATATTGGCGACTTCATCGGTATCAGGGGATACGTTTTCCGCACGCAGACGGGAGAAGTCTCGGTTCATGCGGAAGAACTGACCGTGCTGTCGAAATCGCTGCGCCCGCTGCCTGTCGTCAAGGAAAAGGACGGCGTCGTGTACGACGGGTTCACCGACCCCGAACAGCGCTACCGCCAGCGGTACGTCGACCTCGTCGTGAACAGCGAAATAAAAGACATCTTCCTGAAACGCGCCGGAGTCTATGCCTCCATACGGGAATATTTCAATGCCAAAGGCTACGTGGAGGTCGAGACCCCGGTGCTGCAGCCCATACCCGGAGGTGCGGCCGCCCGTCCGTTCACCACCCACCACAATGCGCTCGACATCCCCCTGTACCTGCGCATAGCGGACGAACTGTATCTGAAGCGCCTCATCGTCGGAGGCTTCGACGGCGTCTACGAGTTCTCCAAAAACTTCCGGAACGAGGGCATGGACCGCACGCACAATCCCGAATTTACGTGCATGGAAATATACGTCGCCTACAAGGACTACAACTGGATGATGACGTTCACGGAAAAGATGATCGAAAAAGTATGCCGCGACGTGAACGGCACGGACGAGGTCGCCGTCGACGGGAAAACGATTAGCTTCCGGGCGCCTTTCCGGCGCGTGACGATGATTGACGCAATCAGGGAACATACCGGCATTGACATAACGGGGATGGACGACGTGCAGCTGCGCGACGTCTGCACGCAACTGCACGTCGAAACCGACGGAACGATGGGCAAAGGAAAGCTGATAGACGAAATATTCGGCGCGAAATGCGAAGCGAACTACATACAGCCGACGTTCGTCACCGACTACCCCATCGAAATGTCGCCGCTCTGCAAGCGTCACCGCCACGACCCGCAGCTGACGGAGCGCTTCGAACTCATGGTCAACGGGAAGGAACTGTGCAACGCCTACTCGGAGCTGAACGACCCCGTAGACCAGCTGGAACGCTTTCAGGAACAGCTGCGTCTGAGCGAAAAGGGCGACGACGAGGCCATGTTCATCGACATGGACTTCGTGCGCGCGCTGGAGTACGGCATGCCGCCCACGAGCGGAATGGGAATCGGCATCGACCGCCTCGTGATGCTCCTGACGGGGCAGACGACGATTCAGGAAGTGCTCTTTTTCCCGCAGATGCGTCCCGAAAATACCGTGCAGAAAGACCGGGCGGAAAAGTACGCGCCCCTGGGCGTGCCCCGGGAATGGGTGCCCGCGCTGCAGAAAGCCGGTTACGTGACGGCCGGCATGCTTGCGGGAGCCAATCCGCAGCTGGTGCGGCAGGCGCTGTTTGAACTGAACAGGAAATACGCGCTCGAACTGGCTCTGCCGTCGCTGCCGGACGTGGAATCATGGACGAAAAATACATGCCCATGAAACTCTTTCCCGGAAGAATAGCGATAATGGGCGGCGGCAGCTGGGCTACGGCGCTGGCTAAAATCGTGATGTACTCGCAGCCGGAAATAAGCTGGTATATGCGCCGCCCCGACCGAATCGAGGATTTCAAGCGGATGAAGCACAACCCGGCATACCTGTCGAGCATTACGTTCGACACGTCGCGCATCCGTTTTTACGACGACATCAACCGGGCGATAGAAAACTCGGATACGCTCATTTTCGCCACGCCCTCGCCCTATATCAAGGAACATCTCGGCAAAGTGAACGCACCGCTGGACAGGAAATACATCATATCGGCCATCAAGGGGATTGTGCCGGACGAGAACATGCTCGTGAACGATTATTTCTCGACGTACTACGGCGTGAATCCGGCCAACATTGTCGTGATAGCCGGCGCCTGCCACGCGGAAGAGATTGCGATGGAGCATCTGTCGTACCTCACGCTCGTGTGCCGCGACATCCGGAAAGCGGAAAAACTGTCGGCAAACGTCTTTAAAACGCCGTACCTCAACAGTTCCTGCAGCCGCGACATGACGGGACTCGAATACGTCTCGGTACTGAAAAACATTTATGCCATCGTTGCCGGGATGTGCAACGGGCTGAAGTACGGCGACAATTTCCAGGCGGTCTACATACCGAATGCGTTCGACGAAATCATCCGCTTCCTGAACGTCGCCTATCCGCTGAAGCGGGACATCACAAGCGCCGCCTATCTCAGCGACCTGCTCGTCACATCCTATTCGACTTTCAGCCGCAACCGGATGTTCGGGAAAATGATAGGCGAGGGAAACAGCGTCAATGTCGCCAAAGTGGAACTCGGCATGGTCGCCGAGGGCTATTACGCGACAAAGTGCATCTACGAAATAAACGGGCGCTATAAAGTGAACATGCCCATACTGAATGCGCTGCACGCCATTCTCTACGAGCACGAACCGCCCGCAGAACAGATAAGGAAAATCACTGAAAATTTCAAATAAATCATCAATCTTATTTTATAAAGAAAATGAAATCCATTAGTTTAAACATCGACAGGGCGCTTGGCGCAACAACACGGCAGCAGGTGGACGCTTTTGAATCCAAAGCGAACGGGGGTATGGAAATGCTGCACGGAGGCACAGGCCGGGGAAGCGACTTTCTCGGCTGGCTACATCTTCCGTCTTCAATCGGCGAGGCGGAACTGAATGACATTGAAGCGGTGGCGGCCAGACTGCGCGAATGTGAAATCGTCGTCGTCATCGGCATCGGCGGCAGCTATCTCGGAACAAAAGCGGTCGTCGAAGCCCTGAACGACGGTTTCGACCTGCTGCGGGAAGGACGCAAAAACCCGGTGATTGCATACGCCGGACACAATATCGGCGAAGACTACCTGTCGGAGCTGTGCGAAGCGCTCCGGGACAAAAGGTTCGGCATCATCAACATCTCCAAGTCGGGCACGACTACCGAGCCGGCCATCGCGTTCCGCATACTGAGGAAACTGCTGGAAAAAAACATCGGCAGGGAGAGTGCGAAAAATTACATCGTGGCGGTCACGGACCGTACGCGCGGCGCCCTGCGCACGCTGGCGGACAGGGAGGGCTACAGGACGTTCGTCATCCCGGACGATGTGGGCGGGCGCTTCTCCGTGCTTACCCCGGTAGGCCTGCTGCCGATAGCCGTCGCCGGCATCAGCATCCGCGAACTGGTAAGGGGCGCCGCCGACATGGAAAAGGCCACCGGCGCGGACGTCCCGTTCGGCGAAAACATCGCTTCCCTCTACGCCGCTACCCGCAATGCCCTTTATGCGGACGGAAAGAAAGTGGAAATACTGGCTAACTTTCATCCGAAAATGCACTACATCGGCGAGTGGTGGAAACAGCTCTACGGCGAGAGCGAGGGCAAGGACGGGAAAGGCATCTTCCCCGCGTCCGTCGATTTCACGACCGACCTCCATTCGATGGGGCAATGGATACAGGACGGCGAACGGATTATCTTCGAGACGGTCATATCGGTTGCAAACCCGGATGCCGCGCTCGCGGTACCCGCCGACGAAACCGACCTGGACGGGCTGAACTATCTCGCGGGCAAACGCATCGACGAGGTGAACAAAATGGCGGAACTCGGCACGCTGCTTGCCCACGTGGACGGCGGCGTCCCCAATATCCGAATCACGCTGCCCGAACTGAACGCTTACCATATCGGCCAGCTGTTTTATTTTTTCGAAAAGGCATGCGGCATAAGCGGCTATATCCTTGGCGTGAATCCGTTTGACCAGCCGGGCGTGGAGGCGTACAAGAAGAACATGTTTGCCCTCCTGAACAAACCCGGATATGAGAAGGAAAGTGAAGCGATAAAGGCCAAGCTGTAAAAATTTTCCGCTTTTTTCGATACGGACAGAAAATAATTTACTATATTTGCACCGTCGTTAGGGGTGTTCTTCCTTTTGGAAGGGCTGAGATTAGACCCTCGAACCTGATATGTTGTAATTGACATCGTAGGAAAACGGTTTTTTTTCATTTTTTATTTTTAGATACAAAATAAGTCAAACCGTTTCGTAGTGATTACGCAACGGTTTTTTTTTTAAAACGCAAGTACACATGAACAGAAAGAAAAAACATTACAGAAGAGCGCTGACAATAGCCGGCAGCGACCCGAGCGGGGGAGCCGGCATTCAGGCGGATTTGAAGACATTCTCGGCATGCGGCTGCTTTGGCGCCTCGGCGATTGTGGCTGTCGTCGACGAGAATACGGTTGGCGTGACAGGCGTTCACCCCGTCCCCGCCGCTTTCGTCGCGGGACAGATAACGTCCGTCCTCGACGACATCGGGGCGGATGCCGTGAAAATAGGCATGCTCCATTCGTCGGAACTTATCCGGACCGTAAAAGAAACGCTGTCCGCTTACCCTGTTAAAAATATCGTGCTGGACCCGGTCATGGTGGCCACGTCGGGCGATAAACTGCTGCAGGACGAGGCGGTAGCAGCCCTGAAGAACGAGCTTGTTCCTCTTGCGCGCGTCATTACGCCGAACCTTCCCGAAGCGGAAGTCCTGCTGGGACGCCGCATAAACGGCTGGCACGAGTTCCCGCACGCGGCACGGGAACTGTCGGCCAACCGCCGGGTGTCCGTCCTGCTTAAAGCCGGACACCTGAACGGCGAAATGCTGACGGATGTCTTCTATAACGCCGAAACGGATGAGATAATAGAACTTTCCTCCAAACGTATCCACACGAAGAATACGCATGGTACGGGCTGCACGTTGTCTTCCGCTATCGCGGCGTTTCTGGCTCACGGCATGTCGCTCGGCGACGCTGTCCGCCACGCGAAAGAATATACGGAATCGGCCATCGCCGCCGGCGCGGAATACGAAATCGGCAGAGGCCACGGCCCCGTTCACCATTTCTTCAGGTTTTGGAATGACGCAAACAATGATTAGTGATTAGTGACAGGCGATGTAGGGGCGCTCCTTGTGGGCGCCCATAATTCATAATTCATAATTGATATAGAATGAAAATAAAATTGAATGACAAACCGTACAGTCTGGCGGACGGGACGACGCTGGACAAATTTATGCGGGAACTTGGGATGCCGCTTCAGGGTGTCGCTATCGCTATTGATTACGAAGTTGTCCCGAAGTCCCGGTGGGAAGAAACCGTGCTGGAAGACGGCTTGGAGTTGATGATGATTCATGCGGTTTCGGGCGGTTAAACGTACTCATGCGATGAAACTTATTGTGATTACAAGCGGATGCTTTTTTGACGGGGAACCGGAAGCGATTAACCGGCTCTTCGGATACGGAATGGAGACGCTGCATGTCCGCAAGCCGCAGGCTTCATTTGAAGGGACGAGGCGTTTCGTGGAGCAGATTGACGCCACTTTTCATCCGCGTACCGTTATCCACGATTATTATGAACTGACGCGCCTGTTCCATTTGAAAGGCATACATTTAAACCGCCGGAACCGGAACGTGCCGCGGCCGTGTTTTCCGCCCGGCGACCGCGAGCTGTCCGTGAGCCGCTCATGCCATTCCCTTGAGGAGGTTGCCGCCGTCTCGGCCGGTGTCGACTACATGTTCCTGAGCCCCGTTTTCGACAGCATATCCAAAGCCGGATATAAACAGGGATATACGCCGGAACAGTTGTGTGACGCACGCGACAGGGGGCTCGTCAATACCCGTGTAATGGCGCTGGGCGGAATCACGGCGGAACGGATACCCGCAGTCCGTCACTATGGCTTCGGAGGCGTGGCCGTGCTGGGCGCCTTATGGACGGAGGCGGTGACGGACGGAGATACGGATGAATTGCGGCAGCGTTTCGACGCATTGAGAACGGCCTGCCGGGATGACGGGGACTGCCCTGCAAAATAAACGGATATGAATGGATTATTGTTTATAACTCACCGGACCGGAAGATACGATGTTCTTCAGTCCGCAGAAATCGCTCTCAAGGGCGGCTGCCGGCAGATACAGCTTCGCATGAAGGACGCTCCGGCGAAAGAGGTGGAAGATGTCGCCCGTCGCGCGAAAGACCTTTGCGACAGCTACCACGCGGCGCTCTTTATTGACGATTACGTTGACGTGTGCCGGAAGGTCGACGCCGCGGGGGTGCATCTCGGAAAATCGGATATGCCGCCATTCGAGGCGCGTGCGATTCTGGGTGACAAATATCTCATAGGCGGCACGGCAAATACGTTCGACGACGTATGCCGCCTGTACGGACAGGGGGTGAACTACATCGGCCTGGGGCCTTTTCGCTTCACAACGACAAAGAAAAATCTCAGTCCGGTTTTGGGTCTGGAGGGATACCGTACCATACTGCAACAGTGCGGGGAAAATGGGATACATCTGCCTGTGCTTGCTATCGGAGGCATTACGGTGGCCGACATCCCCGCCATCATGCAAACGGGAGTGTCCGGCATCGCCCTTTCCTCAACGGTTTTAAATGCCGCAAACCCGGTAGAAGAGACGGCAAAAATCGTTCATTTAATGGTTAGTGATTAATGATTAGTGATGAATGGTTAATGGTAGGGGGCTGTCTCAAAAGCCTCGATTCCTCGTCATTGCGAGGAGGAACGACGAAGCAATCCATGTACTGTCAGGTATTCCTGGATTGCTTCACTTCGTTCGCAATGACGGAATAGGGCTTTTGAGACAGCCTCATGTGGGATGTCCGTATGTTAATGATTAATGATTCATCACTAGGTAATGTGAAACGAACAGGATATAATATATGTATGATTTAAGCAAATTGAAGCACGCGATTTGTCCCGAACGGGACAATATGTCGGTAGAAAAATCGCCGATGACATTTATCGCCGTGCCGTTAGGTACGGAGTGTGATGATTGTCACATGGCGTACCTGACGGCACGCGGACGGTTGGATACGGTTAATTTTTCTACCGACATTCCGTCCCTACAGGACGGTAAATCCTGTCCACTTCAGCCGCATATCGCAGTGCATGGACATTTCCGCGCTTTGCGAACGAAGCGAAGCAATCCAGGCACAGGCGACGGCCTGGATTGCTTCACTTCGTTCGCAATGACGGGGAAAGACAATGCACAAAAATATCCCGCTGGAAGTATAATTATTAGCAATTCATCACTATGTAATGTGAAACGAACAAAATATAATATATGTATGGC
>JAIRYY010000163.1 GCA_031267485.1 Tannerella sp. | reverse complement strand
CCCCGCGAGATGTGGCCTTTCCCGTTTTTTAATCGCAGTAAACGCCGGCGTCCGGGTTGCGGCGCAGGGCGTCCAGCAGTTTTATCTGTTCCGGCAGGATACGGTCCAGCGACAGGGGCGGCAGACGGTCCAGCGCGAAAAAACCCCGGTCAAGAATATCAAAAGTCAGTTCGCCGTCACCTCCGGCTATCTCGCACAGGAAACAGAGTTTGTAGATGTAAAACGGACTGGCGGGATGATTGTGGCAGCGTTTGTCGAGCACGGCCAGCAGCCGGACGACGCGCACGTCATACCCGGTCTCTTCCCTGGCCTCCTTGACGGCCACTTCCGTCGGCGTGAATCCCACATCCGACCATCCTCCCGGCAGAGACCAGCGCCCGTCGGCCTTTTCCCTGACCAGAAGAATCTCGTCGCGGTCGTTAAAGATGACGGCGCGTATGTCCACTTTCGGCGTGACATATTCCCTTACCGGATGATAGTCCGCCCTGATATCCTCTTCCTTCGCGCCGCTTACGATGGACACGATGCGGTCGCTTATCCCGATCAGTTCGTTACTGCGGTCTATCTCATACTCGTTCGTGGAATAGGCAAGCGCAGTCTGCGACATTGCACGGATACGCTGTGCAATCGTCACGAGTTCATTCCCTTTGTTTTGCATAATTGTATTTTAAAAAACCGGTGCGAAAGTATATAAAATTCTCGGATTATTTCCTACTTTTGCGCCGGTAAATATTATTTGAACACAGACATGAACAATCCTGAAAAAATAAAATGCCTC
The DNA here is from genome assembly GCA_031267485.1 of Tannerella sp. GTDB lineage: Bacteria > Bacteroidota > Bacteroidia > Bacteroidales > Tannerellaceae > Tannerella. Next base: position 6,487 of record JAIRYY010000163.1, on the reverse strand, counting down.
ATCATAGGCTCGGGGCCGGCAGGGTATACGGCTGCCGTTTACGCCTCCCGTGCAAACCTTCAGCCCGTCCTGTACGAGGGGATGGCGCCCGGCGGACAGCTTACGACCACAACGGACGTCGAGAACTTCCCCGGATACCCGGACGGCATCGACGGCGGCGCGATGATGAACGATCTCCGCCGGCAGGCCGCCCGCTTCGGAGCCGATATAAGAGGGGGAACGGCCACGGAGGCCGACCTGTCCGCACGTCCGTTCAGGATAACGGTCGACGGGGAAAAGACGCTTGAGGCGGAGACGCTTATCATAGCCACCGGCGCGACGGCCAGCTACCTGGGCTTGCCGGACGAAAAGAAATATGCCGGCATGGGCGTTTCGGCATGCGCCACGTGCGACGGCTTTTTCTACCGCAAAAAGGTCGTAGCCGTTGTAGGCGGCGGCGATACGGCATGCGAGGAGGCCGTATACCTGTCCGCGCTTGCCCGCCAGGTATACCTTATTGTCCGGAAACCTTACCTGAGAGCCTCCGTAATCATGCAGGAGAAAGTACTCAAAACCCCCAATATCAAAGTCCTGTTCGAACATAACGCCACCGGACTTTTCGGCGAAAAGGGCGTCGAGGGCGTTCACCTCGCCAAACGTACGGGCGAATCGGATGAAGAACAATACGACCTCGCGATTGACGGTTTCTTCCTGGCAATCGGTCACACGCCAAATACGGACATATTCAGGAAGTGGATAGCGGTCGACGAACAGGGATATATCATCACCCGCAACGGCAAACCGGCGACGAACATAGAGGGCGTATTTGCCGCCGGAGACGTCGCCGACCCGGATTACCGCCAGGCCATCACAGCAGCCGCCAGCGGCTGCAAAGCCGCCATCGAAGCCGAGAGATTCCTGATCTGCCAATCCGCCGGATAACCCGCTACCCGCCGGCGCGAGCTTGCAGCCCGTGCCGTTTTATTAAACAGGATCGGGATGTCGCAAAAGCCCTGTTCCGTCATTGCAAACGAAGTGAAGCAATCCGGAAATACCGGACGTCATTCCTCCCCGCAATTGTAAGGAAGAACGCCATTACGATGAAAGCAATGCACATAACCATGCCGCGTGAAGTATAACAGAAGATGCCGTCCTGCAGTTTGCATGAAGCCTGTTACCCCCGGTAAATGCCTTCCCGCAAGTTGCAGGGAGCCTGTTACCCTCGGTAAATTCCTTCCCGCAAGTTGCATGGAGCTTGTTACCCCAGGTAAATTCCTCCCCGCAAGTTGCATGGAGCCTGTTACCCCCGGTAAATTCCTTCCTGCAAGTTGCATGGAGCCTGTTACCCCCGGTAAATTCCTTCCCGCAAGTTGCATGGAGCCTGTTACCCCCGGTAAATTCCTTCCTGCAAGTTGCGTGGAGAAAAGGTAAGAAGCGAACCTCCCGCGAAGAAACGTCTTCCGGTCTGTATTCGTGCGGTCAGAGATTATGGTATGTATTGTATTCGGCAACATGCTGATGTTTTTTTTCGCGACAAATGTAAAAAGTGTTTTTTCATCTGCAATGCATAAAAGCAAAAAAAATCTATCCTTGCAGCAATTCTGAAAAAATATGGCGTTGTTAGTCGGAAAGACTTATTGATTACGTGAGCGTTTTAAGATATTATCCCGCCTCATTCTCGCAAAGTATGAATATTACAAGGAATAGTAGCAACAAAACGCCTGCGTTTCGTATCTTATACTTCACGCGGGATATTTTTATGCATTGTATTTCTCCCGTCGCCAGCGACGAAGGAAGCAATCCGGGTCGTCTCCTGTGCCTGAATTGCTTCGTTCTTCGCCGGTGACGGGACAAGCCGAAAAGATGGCGTCTGCTTCGTCATTGCGAAACCCCACCCCGGCATCGCCGGGGAAAAGACCGTCATGTATTCGGTAAATGTATCATTTATTTTTAGACAAATCCTAAAGCAAATCCGCCGCCAGCTCCGCCAGTTCGCTGCGTTCGCCCTTGACAAGGTTGACGTGCGCGAAAAGTTTCCGGCCTCTCATCCGGTCTACCATATAGGCCAGCCCGTTGCTTTGCCTGTCAAGATAGGGCGAATCAATCTGCTGAATATCGCCGGTAAATACCATCTTCGTTCCCTCTCCCGTACGGGTTATGATTGTCTTGATTTCGTGAGGGGTAAGATTCTGGGCTTCATCGACGATACAGAATGTTTCGGCAAGGCTTCTTCCCCGGATAAAAGCCAGCGCCTCGATAACGAGCTTGCCGTTCTTCAGCATCTCGTCAACAGTCCGCACTTCCTGGCTGTTCGACGAAAACTGGCCTTTTATCACATTCAGGTTGTCGAACAGCGGCTGCATATACGGCCCGACCTTATCCTTTTCGTTCCCCGGCAGGAACCCGATATCTTTGTTTGCCAGCGACACGACAGGCCGGGCAAGCAATATCTGCTTGTACTGCCTGGCCTGTTTCAGCGCCGAAGCGAGAGCGAGCAGGGTTTTTCCCGTACCGGCTTTCCCCGTTATGCCCACCAGCCGGATATCCGGGTCATTGAGAATTTCAAAGGCAAACTTCTGCTCGGTGTTACGCGCCTGAATACCGTAGCCGGAAGCGCCCTTATCTATTTTCCTCACGGTTCCGGAAAACGGGTTATAGCGGACAAGCACGCTGTTCCGTCCGCTTTCCAGCACACAGCACTCATTGGCGGAGAGGTCTATCTGCGGATATGCCGCCCTGAAATCGTCCGCCGGGATACCGTCCCGGTTCGTATGGAGACTGTCAATAAACGTAGCGTCAATGCCGGTATAAATCTCCTGGGCCTTTTCAAAAATATTGACATCCTTCACCTTGTCGGTGTTATAATCCTCGACCATGATACCAAGCGAGCGCGCTTTCATGCGCATGTTGATATCTTTCGTCACAAGAACGGTTTTCATGCCGGGGTGCATCTCCGAGACGGTCATGGCGCAGGAAAGAATGCAGTGATCCGGTATGCGTTCGGGAAAAGAGGCTGCCACCTTTGCGTGATATTCCGTACCGGCAACCACATACAGCGTACCTTTCCCGTCCCCCAGCGATGCGCCTTTCAGGTGAAAATCGCCGGACGTAATCGCATCGAGCCTGCGCACAAACTCGCGCGCATTGTAATTAATCTGTTCGCTTCCCTTTTTAAACCGGTCCAGCTCCACCAGCGTGGTAATCGGAATATACACGTCATTCTCCTGGAAATTGGACAGACAGTCATAGTCGTGCAGCATCACGTTCGTGTCAAGCACAAAATTTTTCTTTGTTTTCATATCCATATAATTTAAAATTAAACTTTCTGCCCGCGAAGAAACAATTTTTTTTACAATTATCATGCATAATCGGGGAAATAAAATTATTTCATTCCGAAAAATGTTGTCAACCCACTAAAAACAGGCGCTGAAAACGTTAAAAATAATATGCCTGCCCGGCAATTTCCGGGTTTTTATTATTTTTAGGTATTTTTATAGGTATAAATCTAAATAAATAACGTAATTTTACACGCCTTTAACAGTGGTAATAAAAAACTGTTTTTCTTACGGACTTTTTTTTGATAATTATGAACTACGAAGAAACATTGGATTATTTATACAATCACGTCCTCGCGTTTCACAAAAGTGGCGCAGTCGCCTACAAACCGGGACTGGAACGGAGTATGGCGCTGGATGAGCTGAGCGGCTATCCGCACAGGAGGTACAATACCATACATGTTGCCGGGACAAACGGCAAAGGCTCGGTAGCACACCTGCTTGCGGCAACACTGCAGGCGGCAGGCCATAAGGTAGGCCTCTACACGTCCCCCCACCTTGTCGACATCAGAGAACGTATCCGTATCAACGGAGCGCCTGTGACGCAACAGTTTTTAATTGATTTTATCGGAAAAAACATAAAATTCATCGAAAGGGAAAAACCTTCCTTTTTCGAACTCATTTCCGCCATGGCTTTCGATTATTTCAGGCACAAAAAAGTCTCTTATGCCATCATAGAAACAGGCATGGGCGGAAGGCTTGACAGTACAAACATCATACAGCCCCTGATAAGCATAATAACAAGCATAAGCCTCGAACACACGCAGTATCTCGGCGACACGCTGCTGGAAATAGCCGGAGAGAAAGCCGGCATCATCAAACGCAACGTGCCGGTTGTCATCGGCGAAACGAACAGCGAGGAACTGGATCAGTACTTCACGTCCAAAGCGTTTGAGAAATCGGCGCCCATCATTTTCGCCACGGAAAAAGATACGGTTACGCATGCGGAAATGCAGAGCGACGGCTCATGGTCTTTTGAAACAGCAGACTACGGAATACTGAAAGGCGAATTATGCGGACCGGCACAGAAACAGAACGCCCAAACCGTACTGGCCGCACTGAAAACACTGTCCCATTCCGGCGTCCAGATCCGGCTCGCGGCCGTCAGAAAAGCCTTTTTGCATGTGACGCAGATGACCGGGTTCATGGGACGCTGGCAGGAAGTTTATGCCGCGCCCAAAATCGTATGCGACATCGGCCATAATACCGGGGCATGGAAAGCTAATTACAGCATGCTGCTCAGTGAGGCGGGACGGCATGAAAAGGTACACATGATCATAGGACTGTCCAGCGACAAGGATGTCGAAGGCATCCTGTCGTTCATGCCTCAAAATGCGATATACTATTTCACGCAGGCCAGCGGAAAACGTGCCTTGGCGGTCGAATATCTTGCAGATTTCGGCGAAGCGGCCGGATTGAAAGGAAAAAGTTTCTATGTGGTAAGGAACGCCATTTATGATGCAATAAAAAATGCATCTGCAAAAGATTTTATCTTTATAGGCGGAAGCACGTTCGTCGTCGGCGAAGCGCTCCGCCTGTTTCCCAATGCTATCAAATAAATACAGATTAATCATGACAGATACTTTACGAAAAAAACTGAACGACTCTCCGGTTGCGCGCTGGAGCGTCCTGATTGTTGTCGCTTTCACGATGTTCTGCGGCTATTTCATTACCGACGTGATGGCGCCGCTGATGGATATGCTGAAAGACGAGTTCAACTGGACGCCAACCGAATACGGCATCTTCAATATGGCTTACGGCTGGCTCAATGTATTTCTTTTCATGCTTATTTTCAGCGGTATGATACTGGACCGGCTGGGAGCGCGCATCACGGGCGTCTTTGCCTGCGCGCTGATGATTGCCGGCTGTGCCCTGAAATATTATGCGGTGTCGCAGTCTTTCGACGGTGAGATTTTCGGTCTGCGAACGCAGGTCTTCCTCGCCAGCATCGGGTTCGCCGTCTTTGCGCTGGGACTTGAATCGGCCGGCATTACCGTGACGAAAGTGGTTGTACGCTGGTTCAAGGGGTACGAAATGGCGCTGGCTATGGGTATTCAGGTAGCCGTGGCGCGTCTCGGCACCGCGCTGGCTATGTCGACCACCATTCCCCTCGCACAGCATTTCAGGAGCCTGTCCGCTCCTATTCTGCTGGGGCTTGGCGCGCTGTGCATCGGACTGATCGCCTATCTCGTTTTCTGTGTCATGGACAGGAGGCTTGACGAGTCATCGGCCGGAACGGATGCGGAAAAGGATGAACCCTTCCGATTGAAAGACATCGGTTTCATCATCGCCAATAAAGGGTTCTGGCTGATTGCCATGCTTTGCGTCCTGTTCTATTCGGCCGTGTTCCCGTTTCTCAAGTATGCCACGTCACTAATGATTAACAAATATAATGTCGCCGCCGAACTTGCCGGACACATCCCGGCCATACTCCCGTTCGGAACCATCCTGCTGACGCCGCTTTTCGGAGGCATCTACGACAAAAAGGGGAAAGGCGCGACAATCATGATCATCGGTTCGGCCATGCTGATTGTCATACACGCCCTGTTTTCGCTGCCGCTGCTGAACGTCTGGTGGTTCGCCGCGACGCTCATGATCCTGCTGGGGATTGCCTTTTCACTCGTCCCCTCCGCCATGTGGCCGTCCGTCCCCAAAATCATACCGGAAAACAAACTCGGCACAGCATACGCGCTGATCTTCTGGGTGCAAAACATCGGCCTGAGCCTCGTCCCGCTGCTGATAGGCTGGGTTCTCGACAAATACTGCACAGTCACGGACGGCGAAACAACCCGTTTCGACTACACGATTCCGATGCTTATCTTCACCGGATTCGGCCTTTTAGCGCTATGCACAGCGCTGCTTCTCAGGCGCGAAGACCGGATAAAAGGCTACGGACTGGAAAAACCGAACATGAAATAGCTGATTTCCCCGCCCATGTCCGGCTTTGGCTTCCATGCGCTCCACTTTAATTGGTTAAATATAATCAAAATAAAGATTCAAATTCATTTTTTTAAAGCAGAAATTTATAACTTTGATAGACTTTATTAAAATATTTAATGATTATCCGCAAAATCACCCCTGAACTCTGAAATCTGTTCGATGGGGTTTGTTTTTAATATCTGTTTCTAATATCTGAAGAATCTCTTGGCCCGCTTTGTTGTACTGTCTTCACA
>JAIRYY010000161.1 GCA_031267485.1 Tannerella sp. | reverse complement strand
GTATACATTGACAAAAGCCATGAACTTGGAGAGGTTCTGGGAGAATGGGATGCTGCAGTAGTGGAAAACAACGGCACGTTTTACCTTTACAAATACCGGGAGAACAGACCGGAAGGTTTCGCGCTCTATGACGCTAAAAAGGAAGAGCTTCTGACCGCTATCGGGTTTAACGACAGCGGCCTTCCTTCAACAATGACGGTAGAGGAATATACCTTCCTGTTTTCCAACTATCAGGACGAAACGTTTAGCCTCACTGTTCTCCAAAACGGGGAATTGCTGTTTAAAGAAGACAGCATAGCTTACGGCGGAATCCTGCCGGTTACGAGAGCCGGCATGGAGATTTCTGTGCCGACCGCCATAACCTCTACTATAAATACCGTTCTCTGCGGAGCATCCTTATTTATCAGCACCAATCCTAAGTTGACCGCCTTCTATCATAATTGGAGCAACCTGACTACAATGGTTGGGTGCGGGGCGGCCTTAGCCGGTTTTTTCGGCGATGCAGCCAAAGGTACGCCTGCCGAACCCCTGTATAATGCGATTTCTGCAATAGGTACGGCAGCATCATGTGCCGGTGCGGTTGCGGAAATTATGGTTGCCTACGCAACACATAAATACGAATTGGCAATAGCTTCTGTTATCGGCTGTGTCGGAGGAACATTAAACGAAGCCTTTACAGCCGCAAACGATCTCATACATGCTGCCGATGATAATATGAAAGAAACCGTGCAGTTCTTTCTGAAAGCGGAGGCCGGCATATTCGACCGGTCGCAGGACGTAAGCCCCAATTCGGCTAAAATAAACATGACGCTCATCTACGACTTTGACTGGAAATATTTTGAACAGCAGCGTGACAATTTCAAATGGGGAGTTTGCCTCGACACCAAGCCCAATCCTGCCTATACAGCCATGCTCCCCTGCGAAATGAGGACATCCGACTTCCTGCAGTTGCAAGTCAACAAACAGTTTCGGAAAACGATCGAAGCAACCGGCCTGAAGGCTAACACCACCTACTATTACCGTCCCGTCATCATCTTCAACGGCACACCCTCCTATGGTGAGGAAAAGTCGTTCACGACAAATTTTGATTTGGTCGGGGCATGGAGTAATCCTGTAGAAAATTGGGGCAGTGACGAGGACGGCAGAAGTATATTCTTGGGTTATGGGCGCGCTATTACAACCTTTTTCCCTAATGGAACATTCACTGAGAATTGGTATTTTTATGATGGCGAATATGGCTGGGGTTATGTGGGAAACTATCTATATGATGAAGGATATTTGACGATGACATATACTTCCATGGTATATGAATGTGAATATTGTGTCGAAGGAATATCGACGGTCGGCCGTACTTACAATTTCGCAATTACCGTGATTTCAGATTCCGAAATTTCTAGGGCTGGTCTTCTGTTGGTGCGTGTCGACGCATCGCCAAACTCGCAGGAGCAGCGCAAATCCGCGCCTTCTTCCGGAAAGAAAATTGTATTGGACAGGGAAGGTGGATGCGTCAAGGTATATGAACCATGATTTTTACAATTCCGTAAAAATGGCTGTCCGTCAGGATATTTCCGGCGCCAAGGCTGTGTGCGAAGAATTAAAGAAACGTTTTCCCGGCGGCAGACGTAAAAAGAACGGCGGAAACCGAAGTTGATTCTTAAAGTCCCGCATTTGATGTGTCGAGCATTGTAATCGGGGGCTGTCTCAAAATTTCATTGCCGCGCCCGTTGCCGGAAAGTTGCGGCGTGCGTGCCGCTTTCCCGCGGAGTGCGGCGTGCGGAAAGCCGGTTTCGCACCGCGCCCTGGACAGGCGTCATCCGCCGCTCCCCCACAGGCAATTATGTAAAAATAAATGGAATTATTTTGTATTACCCCCAACTTGCCGTACATTTGCCCCTTGAAAGATTCATTTTACGTATGCAGAAAATCAGAAATATAGCGATTATAGCACATGTTGACCACGGCAAGACAACGCTGGTCGACAAGATGCTTCTGGCCGGGAAACTTTTCCGCGAGGGACAGGCGGAACCGGACCAGTTTCTTGACAGTAACGACCTGGAACGCGAACGCGGGATAACGATTCTTGCCAAAAATGTTTCCATAAACTACGGGGATTACAAGATTAACATTATCGATACGCCGGGACATGCCGACTTCGGCGGCGAGGTGGAACGCGTGCTGAACATGGCCGACGGCTGCCTGCTGCTCGTCGACGCCTTCGAGGGGCCGATGCCGCAGACGCGCTTTGTCCTCCAGAAAGCGATACAGATCGGACTGAAGCCCATCGTCGTGATAAACAAAGTCGACAAGCCGAACTGCCGCCCGTCGGAAGTGCAGGAAATGGTGTTCGACCTCATGTTCAGCCTCGATGCGACGGAAGACCAGCTGGATTTCCCGACATTATACGGGTCGGCCAGGCAGGGCTGGATGTCGCGCGACTGGCAGAAGCCGACGGACAACATCTGCACCCTGCTCGACGATATCATCCGCTACATACCCGAACCGGAAACGCTCGCGGGGCCGGCGCAGATGCTCGTCACCTCGCTCGACTACTCGAAGTATGTCGGCCGGATTGCCGTCGGGCGCGTTCACCGCGGCGAACTCCGCGAGGGGCAGGACGTCATGCTCTGCAAGCGCGACGGCTCGCAGGTGCGCTCGAAGATTAAGGAGATAGACGTCTTCGAGGGGCTGGGACGGAAAAAGGTGGACGCCGTCCCGTCGGGCGACATCTGCGCGCTGATTGGCATCGAAGGCTTCGAAATCGGCGAGACGGTTGCCGACGCGAACACGCCCGAACCGCTGCCGACGATTGCCATTGACGAGCCTACCATGTCGATGCTTTTCACGATTAACACGTCGCCCTTTTTCGGGAAAGACGGCAAATTCGTCACCTCGCGCCATATTTTCGAACGCCTGGAACGGGAACTTGACAAAAACCTGGCGCTGCGGGTCGAACCGACGGATTCGGCCGACGCATGGAACGTGTTTGGCCGCGGCGTGCTGCACCTCTCGGTGCTCATCGAAACGATGCGCCGCGAGGGATACGAGCTGCAGGTCGGCCAGCCGCAGGTCATCATCCGCGAGACGGACGGCGTCCGGTACGAGCCGGTGGAACAGCTGACGGTCAACCTGCCGGGCGAATGTGCAAGCCGCGTGATTGACGTCATCACCCGACGCCGGGGAGAGATGACCGTGATGGAGACCCGCGACGACCGCACATTCCTGGAGTTTAACGTCCCCTCGCGCGGAATCATCGGGCTGAACAATCTCGTCCTCACCCTCTCGGCCGGCGAAGCCATTATGGCGCACCGTTTCCTCGAGTTCCAGCCCTGGAAAGGCGATATCGAACGCCGGCAGAACGGTTCGATTATCGCGATGGAGACCGGGACGGCTTTTGCCTACGCTCTGAACAACCTGCAGTCGCGCGGACGTTTCTTTATCGCTCCGGGCGAGGAAGTATATGCCGGACAGGTGGTCGGCGAACATGCGAAAGAGGGCGATTTGGTGGTGAACGTCACGAAATCGAAGAAGCTCACGAACATGCGCGCCTCCGGCTCGGATGAAAAGACGTCCCTCGCCCCCCCGCTGATATTCAGCCTCGAGGATGCCCTCGAGTACATCCGGGCGGATGAGTACGTCGAAATCACGCCCCGTTTCATGCGTATGCGCAAAATCATACTCGACGAAACGGAACGCAAACGCCAAAACCGATGACAGCAATGATCAGTGATTAATGATTAGTGTTCTAGTGATTAGTGATTAGTGATTAGTGATTAGTGATTAATGGTTAATGATTAATTAATGGAGACAGGGACTAAACACTAAAAAACACTAATCACTAATCACTAGAACACTAAACACTAACATACGCTAATCATTAATCACTAAAACATTAATCACTAACTACGCTCTTATGGAGAGAAAACGTATTTTGGTTGTTGACGATGAGGAGAATCTTTGCGAGATACTCAAATTCAATCTTGAGAAAGCCGGTTACGGGGTGGATACGGCCTTGTCGGCCGAAGAAGCGCTGAGCATGGATCTTTCGGTATACTGCCTGCTTATCATCGACATCATGATGGGAGATATTTCAGGCATTCAGATGGCGGGTATCGTCAAGAAAAACAGGTCGCTGGCCTCGCTTCCGATTATTTTCTGCACGGCCAGAGGCTCGGAGGATGACATCGTCAGCGGATTGAACCTGGGGGCGGACGACTATATCGCCAAGCCTTTTTCCATCAAGGAAGTCCTGGCGCGCATCGAGGCGGTGCTCCGCCGGAGCGGCGGCGGCGGAGGCGTTTACGGGCAGGACGGCGAAACGCTGCGCTACGACGGGCTGACGCTGGACAGGGTGTCCAAAAAAGTCTTTGTCGACGATGCGGACACCTCGCTGACAAAAAAGGAATTTGAGATACTGCACCTCCTCCTGCAGAAGCCCGGAAGGGTTTTTTCGCGCGAGGAACTGCTCAAAACCGTGTGGCCGGACGACGTGTTCGTCACAGACCGTACGGTGGATGTGCATATCACCCGGCTGAGGAAGAAAATCACGCCGTACGACCGGAATATCGTAGCCCGGCTGGGATATGGATACTGTTTCGAGATGTAACGCCGGACGAGGGTTGCGGCGGAGATAAATGGACTTTTACTGATTTTGGTTATGAATGTTGCGGAAAAGACATATCCGGAGTTTCACATACGGCTTTTCGGATGGGTGGTATTTGTTATTTTGCTGATTAGCCTGTGTTTCATTATTTTTCAGTACATGAGGGAGAAGCAGTATAAAATAGACCTGCTGAACTGTAAACTGATAGGCTACAACGATTTCATCGACCTGGAGCTGAGGCGCGGCCTGCCTGTCGAGGACTTTTACCTGGAAGACCTCTCCCGTTTTTCGCTGCTCGATTTATCGGGCAGGGTACTGTACGATTCGGAGTTCCCCGATCTCACCCTCCACGAGACGAACTGCAGGCACAGGGAAGTGAGGCTGGCCAGGGAAAAGGGCCTCGGATGCGATATCCGCCGGTCGGCCATGGTCAACAGCGTATATTTCTTCTCGGCAAAGAAGTATGATCACTACATCATCCGTTCGGCCGTTCCGTACGATTCCATCCTCGCCGCGAGCCTGAAGGCCGACCCGCTTTTCCTGACGGTCACGCTGCTGATTCTGGCGGTTTTCATCATCATTTTCTACAAGATGACAAGCCTTCTCGGACAGAACATCATCCGTCTCAAGGACTTTGCAACGAGGGCGGAACACGGCGACATCGACGGATACCCCGTGCATTTCCCGAACGACGAACTCGGCGAAATATCGCGCCATATCGTGCAGATATATACCCGGCTGCAGAAAACGCAGCAGGCGCTCATCGTCGAACAGGAGCGGGTGCTCAAGCACCGGGAGGAACAGGCGTTGCTCAAAAAGCAGCTTACGCAGAATATTTCCCACGAACTCAACACGCCGGTAAGCAGCATCCGGGGATACCTCGAAACGATTATAAACGCGAAAGACCTCCCGGAGGAGATGCGCGACAGCTTCATCGAAAAGTGTTACAAGCAAAGCACCCGCCTCTCGTCCCTGCTTTCCGACATTGCGATCCTCAACCGGATGGACGAGGCGCCCACGCTTATCGTCCGCGAAGAGGTGGATCTGGCCGAGCTCGTCGCCGCCGTGCTCTACGACGTCTCCCTGCCGCTCTCCGAGCGGAAAATCAGAGTACACAACCGCACCGCCGGCATGTCGCTCGTGTGCAACGGCGATTATTCGCTGCTGTACTCCGTCTTCCGGAACCTCGTCGACAACACCATTGCCTATGCCGGCGAAGGCGTGAACCTCTATATCGAATGTGACGCCGCAACCCCCGGCTTCTACCGCTTCTCATTCGGCGACGACGGCGTCGGCATAGCCGAAGAACATCTCGAACACATATTCGACCGTTTTTATCGCGTCAGCAAAGGCCGTTCGCGCAAAGCGGGCGGAACAGGCCTGGGTCTGTCCATCGTAAAAAATGCCATACTCATTCACGGAGGCTCCATCGAGATACGCCGGCGTCCGGGCGGCGGAGTGGAGTTCGTCTTTTCCATCGAACGGGAAACCCTTTTTCAGTGATTCATTCATCCCCGGAAACGTTAAGGCACACCCCAATACTCTTACGCCCGGCTATAAGACCCTTACGGCCGGCTATAAGAGCCTTACACCCGGCTGTAAGACTCTTACGCCCGGCTGTAAAAGTCTTGCGGCCGGCCGCAGGGCGCGGAGAGCAACGGTTTAACCCCAAGTATCACAGTCCATATAAAATGTTTTAATCCTGAAGAGAAAAAATGATATCCCCGCAGGGGAAGCGGAATTTTATCCCCGGTCGAAAAACCCGGTGAAGGAATCGGGAGGAAAAGCTGAAATGTGGAAAACCCCCTGCCGGCGACAGTAAAGCCGGGCGAATCGTTCGAACGGCATGACGTAAAATATCAGCTGCCACGCGACCCTGCCACGCGCACGGCGGCAGCCGTACAGGACAGACACGGTGCGGGATATAATAAGATGATGCATGAAGCGAAAAAGGAAATCCCTTATTTCGATGCTGTAACGGCGCCGCATTTTTCATGTTCAAATGTATTTAGGCAGACGAAAACGGTGAAAATATTTTGCATTGTGGACGGGTTATTGTATTTTTGTCGCCGATTCTGGTGTAACCGTGTCGCAATCGCGGGCGGTTAGTAAAAGGGAATCCGGTGCGAATCCGGAACTGTGCCCGTAGCTGTAAGTCCTTTGTACCTCGGCATTTCTCAGATAGCCACTGACTTTTTTTTGAAGTCGGGAAGGCGCCGGCGAAAGGGAGGATGAGTCAGAAAACC
>JAIRYY010000130.1 GCA_031267485.1 Tannerella sp. | reverse complement strand
TCCGTGTTAATTAATCCAAAGCAGGAAATATTTTTTATATTATCAGCCAAGAGCATACTATTATAAATTTGTTATTCAATCTTCCTGTCCCGCACTCATTATTCATCGTGCGGATGACGGGTGCAAATATAGTTTGTTTTTTTGAAATAGCAACATAAATAATAAAAAAATACTGTTTAACAGGAAAAATGATATAAAAATCGCCTGATTTGTCCGCGGATTTCACGGATTTTATTGAATGGAGAATGAAAAAATCCATTTTAAATTTGCCGTTCCCGTATTTTCATCTATCTTTGCGATATCAAAATAATATCATTTTTAATTTCAATATTATGAAAACAAAAGAAGAGAAATTCAATGGAGTTAAGTTGTCGGGGGTACCCGTACTTGTGATTAATTTTGTGTTGCTGTTCGCAACAGTGTACGCTTTGGGCAAGGTCGCCTCGTCGAATCTGTCCGGTTCGTGGCTGGCCGTATCGATTATTGCGATTTTGTTGCTGTTTATTTTCCTCATCATTGCTTTTTGCGGATTCATGCAGATAGAGCCGAACGAGGCGCGCGTGATGCTGTTCTTCGGGAAGTATGAGGGGACGGTCAAGGAGAACGGGTTCTTTTGGGTCAATCCGTTTTTTGCAAAGAAGAAACTTGTCCTGCGCGCCCGCAACCTGGATGCCGAGCCAATCAAGGTGAACGACAAAAACGGCAACCCGATTATGATAGGACAGGTGATTGTCTGGAAGGTTGTCGATACCTACAAGGCCTCGTTCGACATCGACAATACGTCCAAAACAACAAATTTCCAGACGGCGAAGGTGGACAACGTAAGTGAAAAGATGAAATCCTACGAATATTTTGTGAAAGTTCAGGGTGATGCCGCTCTGCGTTTTGTCGCCGGGATGTACGCCTACGAAAATTCGGTGGACGACAGGGAGAAATTGACGTTGCGTTCCGGCGGCGAGGAGATGAACGAAATCCTTGAGAAGCAGCTGAACGAACGGCTGGCGCTTGCCGGGATTGAAGTCATCGAGGCGCGAATCAACTACCTGGCGTACGCGCCCGAAATAGCGGCCGTCATGCTGCGCCGACAGCAGGCGGATGCCATCATCACGGCGCGCGAAAGAATTGTCGACGGGGCGGTAGGTATGGTCAAACATGCCCTGGACAAGCTCGCCGAAGAGGGAATCATCGTGCTGGACGACGAGAAAAAGGCGGCGATGGTATCCAACCTGCTCGTCGTGCTCTGTGGTGAGGAACATGCACAGCCGATTATCAACGCCGGAACTTTATACAATTAATGAGATGAAAGACGAGGCAGTTTATTACGAAAGACAGCGCTTCAGACAGTGGTGGGTGATTGCGCTTATGGCCGGCACGGATATTCTTTTCATCGCGGGATGCGTCAGGCAGTTGATATTAGGGATGCCTTTCGGCAACAACCCCATGAGCGATACCGGACTAATCGTTGTTTCGGCAACAATACTTGCGTCCACGGTACTGTTTTTATCCCTGACGCTGAACACCGTTATCAACGAAGACGGCATCCGGGTATGGTTTCATCCGGTTCAGTTCAGGAAAAAATATTTTTCGTGGGAAGAAATCGCTCGCGTGTACATCAGGAAATACCGCCCGATAACCGAATATGGCGGCTGGGAGGCGTATAACATGTCCGGCAATATGGGATTGCAGATTGTGCTGACGAACGGGAAAGAATTTCTGATAGGAACAAACAATCCGGACGGCCTGTCGGAAATGCTGAAAAAAGCCGGCAAAATGGACTAATCGAACAGAGCGCTTTTATGGCGAAAGAAAAAAACGTAAAGAGTTTCGTCCTGCGTATCGACAGCGATACAATGGAAGCTATCGAGAAATGGGCGGCCGACGAATTTCGCAGCGTCAACGGACAGATACTGTACATCCTCGACCAGGCGCTGAAGAAAAACGGCCGCCCGCCGCGAAAGAAACCATGAGTTTCAACCCGCGGGAGGTTACCTTACGACTTTCCGTGTATAAACATACGCTCCGGATGTGACGCGCACGATATAAACATTTTGCGGCATACCGCTCAACGGGAGCAGGGCCGTATGCAGGTTGCCGTTCTTCCGCGCTGCCGGTATTCCCCGCATGTCGTACACCACAACGTCAAACGGGGTATCCTCTTCGGAGATAATGTGCAGCAGCCCGTCCGCAAGGGAAACCTTTATTTCCGGTGCAGCATCATTTACCACATCGTTAGCCACCGTGACAGGCCAAATTGTTCCACGTCAGAGTAACCCGGCCGTCACCGGGGACAACGTTCAGGTTCGGCAGATCGTCCTGTCCGAAAGCGCCGACTGTCGCCGAAGCGCATAATAACGCCACACTGCCGATAAATATCTTCTTCATATTGATTCAATTATATGGTTTCATACTATACAGGAATCTCTGCGGCCGTTTTTTTCTTCAGATTCGGGAGCAGGAATGCAATCAGCCCTATCAGCGGCATGTATGCACAGGTATTGTATATCGCTTCAATGCCGTGAATGTCGGCCTGTTCTCCGAGAA
>JAIRYY010000121.1 GCA_031267485.1 Tannerella sp. | reverse complement strand
GGAGGTTGGAAATGTGGTTGGAAACTAAAATTTTAAAAACAAAAAAGCACTCAAGTTTTTACACTCAAGTGCTTGTTTTTGTTTTGGTTGCGGGGCCAGGATTTGAACCTGGGACCTCCGGGTTATGAGCCCGACGAGCTACCAAACTGCTCTACCCCGCGTCATGCGCGTTGATCATCAACGCGAGGAAACTTCCTACCCCATATCGCCGGATCGGTCAAGCCCCCGTCGACGCCTTGTCGAAGATTTATATCATTCATCCGCTTGCCCTCCATGCGCCTCGGAAAAACCTTGACGCGAGCGAGCCGGGCCTATACATACAGCACCCGGCCGACACACCCTTCGCATGCGGAACCTACCTCGGATGCACCATGACCATCGACCTGAACGACATACGAAAAATTTTCTCCCGCGACCTTTTTGCGGCTGAAGCGGGCATCGTCATAGACGAAGTCCGCGAAGACGGCGTCACCTGCAGCATGGCGATCACGGAAAAACACCTGAACGCCGCCGGCATAGTCCAGGGCGGGGCAATCTTCACGCTGGCCGACATGACCTTCGGAGTGCATTCCAATCTCGACCGCGTCCGCGGCGGCACTATCGGCCTGACCGTCGGCCAGTCCTGCTCCATCTCCTATCTGGGCATAGCGAAAGGCAACCGCCTGACCGCCGCATCCGTCCTGCTTTCCAAAGGCAAAAAAATCTCGGTGTACCGCGTGACGATCGGGGATGACCTGGGCAACCCCGTGGCCGATATGGTGGGCAACGCCTATACGTTCGACGCGGACAAAGGGTGACCGCCGACGCAGCGGAGTCGCCACCCGTGAAGCCGATGCCGCTCAGCTCGTCCAGTTCGGCAAGTCTGCTCTTGCCGGACGCAACGGAGTCGCCGCCCGTGAAGCCGATATCGCAGCATATCCCGCAATGCGGTGGATTCCGGGAATGGATCGCGTGGCGGCATCCTTTTCCTGTCGGGTCGTTGCGGGCCGTACTGTTCGATTTCGACCACACGCTTTCGGATACCGTCCTGCGCTTTGCGGAAATGCGCCGCAAAGGGCTTGCCGCGCTTGCCCGCTTTGCCGACGTTGATGAAGATCGTTCCATGCCCTTTATGGAACAGATGGCCGGCATCCTCGCCTCTCTGCCTCCCGCTTCGGCCGCCGAAGCCGAACGGGCCGCGCTTTCCGCCGTAAAAACGGTGGAAGTCGCCGCCGCGCGCCGTTCCCGGCTCTTCCCGTATACGCGCCCCATTCTGGCTGCGCTGCGCGCGCGGGGAACGGCCTCCGCCGTCATCACGCGCAACTGCCCGGAAGCGGTGTACGCCGTCTTTCCGGATCTGGACGAATACTGCGCCTGCGTACTCACCCGCGAACATGTCGCGCATGTCAAACCGCACCCGGAGCACATCGGCACGGCTCTTGAGCGCTTGGGCTGCGCCGCCCGGCAGGCGTTGACCGTCGGCGATCACGTCATGGATGTCGAAGCCGGAAAACGCGCCGGTACGCGCACGGCCGCCGTCCTTACCGGCGAGTCCGGGTTTGCGGAACTCGCGGCGGCGTCGCCGGACATTACGGCGCAGAACGCGGGAGCATTGATGCGCGGACTCGGCCTGCTCCGGCATCCGGACAGGGCGCGCGCGACGGAGATTCATGTAAAGGAGCATTGATGCGCGGGCCCGGCCCGCTCCGATATCGGCGAAACCGGAGGGCATGTGGAAACAAGATCGCTGCTCAGAAAGAACATCCATCAGGTATTGTTGGTGTTCGTCGCCTTTTCCGCCATGGTGCTCGTGAGCTATGTTTATGTCGGCCTCATTGTGCGCGGGCAGATGGAAACCATCGGCGACGTGAGCATGGACCTGACCCGGACCACCGTTTCCGCCGGTTTCGCGGAAACGGAAATGCTGTTCGCCAACATGTCGCAAACCGTGGAAGGCATGCTTTCCACAGACAAAACCAACGAAGAAATCCTGACCTATCTGCGGGAAACCGATGCCCACTTCAACGCCGCCCGCTCGCCGGTTCCCGATTTCATGAAGGTGTACGCCTATATCAGGGGCGAATGGCTTGACGGATCGGGCTGGGTCCCGCCCCCGGACTTTGTGCCGGAAAACCGCCCCTGGCATATAGGCGCGGTGAACAACGACGGCCACATCTTCTTTTCCGAGCCGTACGTCGATGCCGAAACCGGCGGCATGTGCATCAGTTTTTCCCGGCAACTCTTCAATTATTCAGGGGAAGTCCGCGGCGTGCTGGCGGTCGACCTCCGGCTGTCGCGCATCACCGATCGGGTGCGCGGACAGAAAATCGCCGGGAACGGCTACGGCGTCCTTATCGACGGAAAAAGAACCTTCATCGTTCACCGCAACGCAAGCCTGATCGGCAAAACGATGGAAGAAGCGGGCGGCGACTACCCGCTTCTTGAACGCCTGTTCCGACGGGGCGAGCGGATTTCGGCCGTCCGTTTCACGGATACGGACGGCACGGACAACATCGTGTTCTTCCGGAGAGTGTTCCACGGCTGGCATATCGGGATCATCATCCCGCGCGACAGTTATTACAGCGAAGTCTACGCGCTTGCGGCGGTGCTCTGCGTCATCGGAGGCCTTCTCGCCGCGGCGCTGTCGGGTCTGCTCGTCCGCGCCCTGGCGCAGAAAATGCGCTCCGACGAGGAAAACCTGAACAAAAGCTCTTTCCTGGCGCGCATGAGCCACGAAATCCGGACGCCGATGAACGCGATCATCGGCCTGAGCGAACTTGCGCGGAGAGAATACGGCACGCCGAAAGCCCTCGAATACATCATGGGCATCAAGAACGCCGGAGCCGGTCTGCTCGGCGTCATCAACGACATTCTCGATTTTTCGAAAATCGAATCCGGCAAGCTGCCGATACATCCCGCCCCCTATGCGACCGCTTCCCTTCTGAACGATGCGCTGGCCATCATCCGCGCCAGAACGGCGGAAACGCCGCTTACGCTGGTCACCGACATATCTCCCGACATTCCCGGCGGCATGATCGGCGACGCGGGCCGCATCAGGCAGATCCTGCTCAATCTCCTGGGCAACGCCGTAAAGTACACGCGCGAGGGGTTCGTCAAATTCTCCGCTTCATGGGAACCCGTCGCCGAAGACACCGCACGGCTGACCTTCGTTGTCGAAGACAGCGGCATCGGCATCAAACGGAAAGACATGCCGAAGCTGTTCGAAGAATTCATGCGCATCGACGAAAAGCGCAACAGCAGGATTGAGGGCACGGGCCTCGGACTGGTCATCGCCCGCAGCCTGTGCCGAAGCATGGGCGGCGACATCGCGGCGCAAAGCGAATACGGCAAAGGCTCCGTGTTTACGGCCACACTGCTTCAGACCGTGGCCGACCGGAAGCCGACGGGGGACATGGCCGCCATGCCGGCGGCGCGGGCGGAGAAGCCATGCGTCACCTTCACCGCGCCCGAAGCCGAGGTGCTGGTCGTCGACGATTTTCCCAGCAATCTTATGGTGGCCGAAGGGCTGCTCCTTCCCTACCGGATGCGCGTTTTCACCTGCCCGAACGGGCGTGAGGCGGTGGATCTGGTGCGGGAGCGCCCCTTCGACCTTGTGCTGATGGATCACATGATGCCGGAAATGGACGGCGTCGAAGCGACGCGCGCCGTCAGAGACATACGCGAAGAACGCTGCCGGACCATGCCCGTCATCGCGCTGACGGCCAATGCCGTGTCCGGCATGAGAGAGATGTTTCTGGCAAACGGCTTCAACGATTTCCTCTCCAAGCCCATAGATCCCTCCGGACTGGATGCCGTGCTGAAAAAATGGATTCCCGAAAGCAAGCGCCGGAACGCGCCGACGAACAGGCATGCTCCCGCGCCGGCGCAAACGCAGGATGCGCCCTTTGCGACAAGCGCGGGCGGTTCGGAAGCACCCTTTGCGGCAAGCGCGGGCGTGGGGTCGGAAGCGCCCTTTGCGACAATAGCAGGCGTGGATACGGCCGCCGGGATCGCCCGCATCGGCGGGTCGCCGAGGCGCTACCTGGAATTGCTGGAGACGTTCCGCCGGGATGCGGAAGCCTGTTTCGCGCTGCCGGCGCAACCGCAGGACGCCTCTTCCCTGCATGCCTTCACGACGCTGGTTCACGCCCTGAAAAGCGCCTCGGCCAACATCGGCGCGAACGGTCTGGCACAAGCGGCCGCCGTGCTGGAGAAAGCCGGCCGGGAAGCGGATATGCCCGTGATTTGCGACAACTTACCGATATTCCTTGATAAACTCTCAGCGCTGACGGCGCGGATCGACGAACTGTCGGCGGCGGAGCGATCCGGCAACGAGGATGAACGGATTTCCCCGGAAATACAGGCGGCGGCGGCGGCTTTGCGGGAAGCGCTGCAAGCGGAGGATATCGGAGCGATCGACGCCGCTCTGGCGCAACTGCAAACCTTGCCGTCAACCGCAACCAGCCGCGACATTACAGCCGAAATAGCGGATTCCGTCCTGGTGATGGATTTTCAAAAAGCGGCGGACGCCGCGTCCGTTTTGCTCAGGCAAGGCGAATAAATAGTTATTCTGTAATTTTCAAGGTGTTAGAAAGGCATAAAACTCTTTCAATAAAATAACCAGTATAGGCACAACTAATGCTGTAATTATGCCTCTCAGTACAGTAGCAAAACAAAACTGAAGGACTTTTTTTAACAACCTTGTCCGATGGCCATAACAACTACTGTTTTTTCTATATTTAGCCAGTGATTCCCGTGCTTTTTGCCTATATCGTCTATGCGCTTTCTCACCTGTAAACTCTTCCCCTTGAATATATTTCAGTAATCTCGTCTGTTCTTGCTTATTGCCCAAGATGCCTTCAATTTTAGAGTTGTTGATTCTCTCTATTTCCTCTTGAATAAAATGTAAGTATCCAAGTGCGATTAAAAGTTGCTCTGTATCTCCATCAGAGATTATTGTATCATCATCAATATTTTCAGGTCTTAATCCAAGATAAAAATTTGCAAATTCATCAATTTTACAGGACAAACATTTATCAACTTTTTGCTCAACATTCTGCTGTCGTTTATGCTTGTCTCTGTTTCTTTTCATTGTTCTAATTCATAGATTATACAAGAATACTTTATTGAGTACGTTCCAATATACGAATTATTTCTTCTGCCTCTTCTTTTGTCGGAAGATTATAATCATTGCCGTCTTTTACTTCTTTTTTATTACCATCATAAATAAGTGATAGATTTCTAATAGGGAAAACAGAACCTAATCGTTCTTTAAAAGAATCAACATAATCATTAACAGGATTTTCAGCAGGACGTTCTATCTCTTTTAATATATCAGAGAGATATAATCTTCTTTTTCCCATCTCATAAAAATCATTTTTTGCCGCTGAATATTGTTTCATATTACTATCCTTTGGTTTGTAATGTTTATTACTTCTATTCAAAATGAATTTGTATTAAAATAGTTATATTATATAGAACTCCTTTATTAGTCAAAATTATTTTTGACTATTCATCAATAGATTTCATAAATTGAGTAATGAATATATATAGTAAATCACTAATTGCACTAACTAGGTCTAACTGACGGTAGCTAAAGTCAAAAACGTCGATATAGCCGGCATCTATACATAGGAAAGCAATAAAATTTGAGGTTTCAAGATGACGGATAGGAGTAACAAGCGTGCTTTTATATGGTAGAGGCCAATCAACAGCTTTGACTTTTCCAAAAGAATATTTAATTTTCGGCGTTCTATCCTCAAAATCTAATGAGGTATTTTTGTAATTTCCTTCTATCCACAATTTTACAATATCATTACATAAAAAATAATTTTTACCTTTGAAAATTATTTGTGAAAAGGCAGTGCTGTTTTCTAAATATTGTGGATAGTCTCGCGTTTTGACAGAATTTTCAAAAGCTTTTCTTTTTATAGCTGAATTGGTATCACGAGCTAAAGTAGCAATACGAAGCTTTTCATCACCAGAAACAGACCTGATTTCTTTTAGACAAACAGCACATTTATTCCCTGTTATAAAAGTAAATAATTCTGAAATATCATCTAATGTGTTGACAAGGGTATCCATAAAATCTTCAATTTTTTCTTCACGTGTCTTTTTTTTATTATCGTCGATATTTTGAATTCTTGCTAAACAATCTCTCTGTTTATGGATAATAGAATGAAAATAAATGCCGACAAAAGAATACCGTTGCTGACGATTTAAATAAGTATATAAAAAGTAAGTAGAAAGTGCGATTGCAGAATAAATGGCAAAAGTTATAAAGATAGTATTTAATGCAATACTATTTTGCCAAAACAGTAAATATACAACAAAGCAAAATAAAAAAAAGCCGACAACGTAAACTATCGGCCTCCATATTTGTAAAAAAGAAAAAATAAAACTCTTTTGTGAGTTACTGAAAATATCTTGACCAGTCATAGCTCGAACTTCGTGCAAGGCCTTTCTTATTACACACCAAAAATAACCACATATGGTCTGTTATCTTTTATCGTATAATTTCTCCTTTTGTCAAGCATTTTTCGGTTCTTCCCAAAGTTGGTTGCAAAAACCGGTTGGGCTCTGTCCGGCAACCAACGGATTACAGCCGTTTCCGCATGTCAAAAAGGGGGATTTGCAACCAAGCCGGGAAAGAACCCATTTTTTGACCTATATCAAGGCAATCGAGCGATTATAAACTATTTCAATAGGTTATAAGCGAGTATCCTGGAACCCTGTTTGGGATGGGGGCGGCTGTGTTATGCCAACAATATTTTCCATCATTGCAATAATTTTATCATCTACAAAAAATGGTGAACACTTGATTTTCAACCTATCGGCAAGTTGAATAAAAAGAATTGCGGCATGCAGTGATTCGTTTGCTATGGTTCCGGAATTAACTTCTCGAAAATCAAAAGAAAATTCTACATTTTCAATTCCCATACATTTGCATAAAGCGAAGAATTCTACTATTTCTTTTCGAGAATTGTTGGCATTAAAGATAATATATTTAATGACAACATTCTCTTTATTTTTTGACGCAGCAATATATTTACCGATGTTGGCGGTGACACGTTGAAAACCATCAATTCCTTTAACAATCTTATATGTTTTTTGACTTCCGGAATCAAGACTGATATTGACTCCCGCAGAACATTTTTCAAGCAATGCAGCAACGGCATGCGAATAATGCAATGCATTGGTATGGATATACTGCTTAAATCCATAATTATATATTAATATTGCCGCATCTTCAAATTCCCGCAGTATTGTTGATTCTCCACCACCCCAACTAAAAAAACAGTTCTTATGCAAAACATGTTGTGCATATAGACTTTTAATTGCAGGGAGTATCGAATATGCCGGTAATTTCTGTTTATGGAAATCACAATATATGCACTTGCAGTTACAGAACCATCTGTGCATATTTAATGAAACAGTATGAAACAGAATATTGAGATTTGCAGAGTTTTCAACGTCAACTACCGTCAACTCGGGACAACCGTTGCAAATATTTCCGTCTTGTAATAAATTGAAAATTTTTTCAATATACGTGCAGTATTCACTCATAGCAACTTTACCACCTTGAAATAAAAATCGTGGTATTTGAATATTGCGAATATTACAGCACGGTTGAATGGCATCAGGTTCAAAATTAATATCACGAACGAGGTAAGGGCAAAAAATCATGATACACTCTTTTTGTTGATAAATTTTATTGTTATCATGGACACCAAATCTTGTCGAGAAGAGAGCGTATATCTAA
>JAIRYY010000089.1 GCA_031267485.1 Tannerella sp. | reverse complement strand
TTCGGCAGGACTGTGGACGGGATTCGATTGAAAATTGAAAATAGAGAATTAAAAATTGCACCCTTTCCGTTTTCCGTATTATTTTTGCACCATCTAAAACAGAATGATATGAACAATTTTATTTTTCAAAACCCCGTAAAGCTCATCATGGGCAAGGGGATGATTGCCCGCCTTCCGGAAGAAATACCTGCCGGGAAACGGATTCTGCTCACCTTCGGAGGGGGCAGCGTATGGAAAAACGGCGTCTACGGCCAGGTTGTCGACGCACTCAAGGGCTATGACACCGTAGAATTTCGCGGCATCGAACCCAACCCGTCAATCGAAACGCTCCGCCGGGCTATCGCGCTCGGAAAGACGGAGCGCGTCGACTGGGTCGTTGCCGTAGGCGGCGGGTCCGTAGTCGACGGCTCCAAGCTCGTTGCCGCGGGGATACTGTACGACGGCGACGCATGGGAACTTGTCAAAAGCCGCAAGCCGCTGCCGCACGGTCTGCCGCTCGCCGCTATCGTCACCCTGCCTGCCACGGGCACGGAGATGAACCGCAACGCCGTCATTTCCTGCAACGCGACGAAAGAAAAGTACGGCATCACGACCGACTATCCCGTCTTCTCCATCCTCGACCCCGAAACCACGTTCACGCTTCCCGACCGTCAGATTGCCAACGGCCTGGTCGACACTTTCGTGCACGTCATGGAGCAGTACCTCACCGTCACCGGCGTATCGCGTCCGATGGACCGCTGGTCGGAAGGCATTCTGCAGACGATTGTCGAGATTGCGCCAAAGATACGCGACAATCAGCACGACTATGGCCTGATGGCCGACTTCATGCTCTCCGCCACGCTGGGACTGAACGGATTCCTTGGCCTCGGAGGCGTGCCTCAGGACTGGGCCACGCACATGATCGGCCACGAACTCACCGCCCTGCACGGCCTCTCGCACGGACACACCCTCTCTATCGTGCTGCCCGGCACGATGAATATCCTCCGCCAAAGCAAGGGCGACAAAATCGTCCGCTACGGCGAGCAAGTATGGCACATAACCGACGGCAGCCGCGACGCACGCATCGACCGCGCCATCGCCCGTACGGATGACTTCTTCCGCTCGCTCGGAATGACCACCCGCTTGAGCGAAAACGGCATCGGCGACGAAACAATCGACGAAATAGAACGCCGTTTCAACGCCCGCGGCGCAGCCTTCGGCGAGAACGGCGACGTCACCGGCGCCGTCGCCCGCCGGATTCTGCTCGACAGGAAGTAAGCGCGGAAGATTCAATTCTTGTTTCCGAGTTCCTCTTTATACTGGTTTGGGGAGATGCCGGTCGTCTTTTTGAAAAGGCGATAGAAATAGGAAAGATTGTCGAACGACAGGCTGAGAGCGATGTCTTTGATGGGTTTTTCGCCGATAATCAGCATTAACTGCGCCTTTTCTATTTTCTTCTGATTGATGTACTGCACGGGAGTACAGTCCATTTCTCTCTTGAAAAGACGAATCAGGTGATCGTTTGTCATGAAGCAGAACGACGACAGTTCGTTGAGAGGGATGTTGCGGTGGATGTTTTCACGGATAAAGCGCAGCACGTTGATGATGCGTTTGTCGGCAAATTCCTTCTTGGGCGAAGATTTTTCCAGAAAACGCGAGAACAGTTGCAGCAGGATACCTCTCGTCTCCACGACCGACGGGAAGGTGAACTGCGCGCTTTGAGCGATGTTATGCATCAGGGTCGGCATATTGTCGTAGCTGTCGGGGTCGGAGCGTGTGAGTTCCCGTCCGGGATTGATTTCGAGCAGGCGTCTGAACAGCATCAAATCCAGGTCGGAAGCGTTAACCTCGAACGGAAAACTCCACTGGTCGAAGATATTCATCTCGTCATAGATATGAAGGTAGTAGAGCGTAAAAAAACGGTCGTTTTCGTAGCTGTGCGTCACAAACGAGGGAATCAGGTACAGTTTGCCCGGGTGAATCGTATACGCGCCGTCGGGCATCAGCACCTGCGCCGAACCGGATTCGACCAGATACAGCCGTGCAAAGGGGCTGTTGACGCTTTTCCAGTTCCAGTCGGAATGATGTTCTTTCCGCGCTGCGTTCAGTAATATCAGGTTTAATTTCTCTTTTTTATTCATACGGCAACAGTTTATTCGCCACGCTGCAAATATACACATATTCTGCAAATTATCAACTCTGCCGGCGAATTGTGCGGAGAGTATGGGAAAAATGCCCGGTTACATGCTGTGGCGTTTCAATTATTCATGGCAAAGATACGGAGGATATCCGGACAGGCAAGCCGTCGCGGAAAAAAAAATCACGCGATTCGATGACCCTGCGGGGCAAATTTTCCTTGCAAAAGTCGAATTTTCGTCAAAAAAAATGTGAATTTTGGAAATATGTCGATATTCGAGAATAATATATCGATTTTGTATACAAAAAAAGTGAATGATAACGCGTACATTTGCAGACGTAAATATAATAAAACCGTTAAACACATAAAAAAATCGGAACGATGAAGAAAATGATTGTAAAAAGTATGATGGCCGTCATTGCGCTCATGTCGTGGACAGGGCAGGCAACGGCAAAGAAAGTAACGGAAACGCCCCTGCGCATCTCCGTGCAGCAAAGGATTCCTTCGGATCTGGAACAGGGCGCATGGGTTGTCGCGAACCGGATTGAAAACTGGAAACCGTCCGAAACGGCAATTATCATCTGTGACATGTGGGACAAACACTGGTGCGACGACGCTACGGCGCGCGTGGCCGAGAT
>JAIRYY010000078.1 GCA_031267485.1 Tannerella sp. | reverse complement strand
TATTTTCTACAGAAAGAGTTCATTTCGCTTATTTATATGTTTGCAATCTATTATCTATTTATCCGCACTTAATTCATACCGCACGGAAAACAGTGGCAAAGATATATTGTTTTTTTAATTTGCAATATAAATATCAAAAAAATTGTGGCGCTTACAATGACAAAAAAAATAGAACAATTGATTATAAGTATATTAACCGGCCGTTTTTTTTCGTCTTTTTCCCTTTTTTTCCCGGCAAAGCCGGGGTGGGGTCTCGCAATGACAGGGAGATACTGTCGTCACCAGCGAGGCACGAAGCAATCCGGGCACAGGCGACGCCTGACAACCGTCCGGGATACACTGCCTGTGCCCGGATTGCTTCATTGCGTTCGCTGGTGACGGGGCGGGGAGTGTACTACGGTTTACCGGAGCACATCTGTCACTTACCCACACAAAATGTTATAGAGCCTAAATGGTTTTATGAAACCCGCCTGCCCGCGGCGCCCAAATTTCAGGCGCTTCAAACTTGCAGCGGCGCAGAATGACATTGTATGTATGAACCGATTCCCGGCAACCGATTAATGCGGCCGGCTCAGATGACGCCGAAATGGCGGAGGGCGTGGCCGATACCGTCGTCGTCGACCGACGTTGTGACGTAGTCGGCGGCGCGCTTTACTTCTTCGCCGGCATTGCCCATGGCTACGCCTGTTCCGGCGTATGCTATCATGGGGATGTCGTTGCCGCCGTCGCCTATGGCCATCATTTCGACGGGACTGATGCCGAAGTATTTGCCGGCCTGTTCCAGGCCGGTTTTTTTGTCCACGCCACGGGCGACAATATCGGTAAATGTCGGATACCAGCGGGTCGCCGTACAGCCGGGAAGATGCTTCATGATTGCTTCTTCGCGCTCGACGGGAAAAAATGCCGTCAGCTGGAATACTTCCTTGTTTATAAATTCACGGGCGGGGACAAGCGGGCGGGGTTCAAATTTCACAAGTTTCATCATGCTGAGCATATATTCGTCTTCCATATCCGCCGATACGCGGGCGGCCTCGACGAAGAAGCAGGGCACCGGTTCCACTTCTTCGCCGTAGCGGACGAAAGCTTCGATGTCTTCGCGCGGGATGTGTTTCCGGAATATGACATTATCGCCGACGAAGCAGTATGCGCCGTTGAGCGTTATGTATCCGTCAAACACGAGGCCTTCCAGGTTGTTGATGTCGGTGCGGTGACGGCCTGTCGCCACAAAAATTTTCACGCCACGGCGCCGGGCTTCACGCAGTGCGGCCTTTGTATTCTCCGGCATGCGGTGTGTTTTGAAACTGACCATTGTCCCGTCTATATCTAAAAAAATCGCTTTTATCATGTGTCGTTATCATTTTTCCGGACCAGCACCTTGTC
Organism: Tannerella sp.; assembly: GCA_031267485.1. GTDB lineage: Bacteria > Bacteroidota > Bacteroidia > Bacteroidales > Tannerellaceae > Tannerella. Next base: position 6,369 of record JAIRYY010000078.1, on the reverse strand, counting down.
GATGCGCGCGCCGTCCATGTCCACTATTTCGAAGTCAAAATTCATCCATGAAAAAGTGTCCCCCGTTCGGGGCACGCGTTCCAGCACTTCCAGAATCAGTCCGCTGAGGGTGTTGTAATCATTTTCTCCGTAGAGATATTCCATATCGAAATAATCCAGGAAACTGTAGAACGAGTACTGCCCGTCGACAAGCACGCTGCCGTCCTGCCGCCGGACTATTTCCTGCCCGTCGTCCACCTCGCGCACCTCGCCGATAAGCGCATCAATGATGTCTTTCAGCGTGACAATTCCCTGCACGCTTCCGAACTCGTCCGTTACGATTCCGTATTTCACACGCGCCCGGCGGAACTGCTCGAGCGCCCGGTAGACGCTCATGTTTTCCTGTATGAACTGCGCCGGGCGGAGGACGTCCGGAATGGAAAATTCCGGCGAATCGATATTCCCGAACAGGTCTTTCAGGTAGACAACGCCCTTGATGTTGTCGAACTTCCCGGATGCGACCGGGTAGGTGTTGTAGAGGTTCGCCTTCACTTTGCCGCGTATTTTCTCCACGCTGTCGGCCATGTCAATCCACACGAGGTCGCTGCGGTGTGTCATGATACTCCCGACCGTCCGGTCTCCGAGGTAAAAGACGCGCTCGACGATGTCCTGCTCGACTTCCTGCACCTCGCCGCCCTCGTAGCCCTCGTGAACAATCGCCTTTATCTCTTCCTCCGTGACTTTGCTGTTCTCCCCGGCATTGTTCAGTCCAATCAGCGTGACCACGGCCTGCGTGCTTTTCGACAGAATCCACACAAAAGGCGCGGTTATCTTCGAAAGGCAATCCATCGGTTTGGCAACGAGCATCGCCACCTGTTCGGCAAAACCCATGCCGATTCTTTTGGGCACAAGCTCGCCCAGGACAAGCGTAAGGTATGTCACGATGACGACGATAATCAGTTTGGATATCATGATGGGATACGGTTCCGGCACGGCAGGAGCTAACGAGCGGAAAATTTCGGCGAGGTCGCCGGCAAAGGCTTCGCCCGAAAACAGTCCGGTGAGGATGCCAATCAGCGTGATGCCTGTCTGTATGGCCGATAGAAACCTGTCCGGTTCACTGGCCAGCCGGAGCGCTTTCCGGGCAGATTTCTTCCCTTTTCTGGCAAGCGTCTCCAGGCGCGCTTTCCGGGCCGAAACAAGCGCGATTTCGGACATGGAGAGGATTCCGTTCAGTATGATTAATCCCAGAATTATGATTATTTCCATATTGATAGCGTGCGGGTTTATTCGCAGAAGAGCTGTTCCGGCCGTATGGGTTCGAACCGTTCGGCGCCGGCTTTGCGCATCCTGATAGCGCCGTTGTTCCAGTTGGACGGCCATCCGCCGATGATGTGCCCCAGAAACACGGCTTTCAGTCCGTGCAGGCCTCCGGCGAGCGCCACGCTGCGGTCGCCGCGTGAAAAACGCTTGACCTCGCCTCCATTGTCAATCAGCAGTCTGCCGTCAATCCAGACTTCTTCCAGTTCCGACGAAAAAAAGTAGACGCCGTCTTCCGGTATGTCCACGTATCCCGATGCGACGGCGGCATACTGGTTCACGCCGCGCATGGACTCGTCCGTTTTGACGACGCGCGTCATTTCGCGCAAGTCCGTTATCACGGTCTCCCGCCATTCGGAACGGACGTCCGGTTCCGACGATTTCAGGAACATGCCGTCCGTCACCGCCATTTTCAGTCCCGGCTTTCTGCTGGCCGGTTCGACGGCCGGGGCGGGCGTCTGCTTTTCGACCGTGATGACGCGCTCGCGGCTCATCTTCCCGGAGGGCAGCACGGAACGTATTTTCAGCGTGGCCGATTCCGTAAATTCAAGCGGCTCTTCATAAATGGCAGATTCGGGGAGCGGCTCCGTCCCGTCGGTCGTATAGACCGTTTTCAGCGGGCGGGAGGTCGTAAATTCGAGCGTAGCCCGGTCTGTGAACGCGATGAAGTCGCACGAACCGCCCGGCTGTTCGGGCAGCGGAATGTAATAGTTGACCTGATGAGCGTCCAGGCGGACGCAGGCGTTGTTGATACGGCGTTCAAAATCGCCGTAATCCTTTCTGCCGGGCTGTGTCCAGGCGATTTCCGCGAGCGCCAGTATGCGCGGGTAGATGCGGTATTCCATCAGAGCGTTTGTGTACATATATTCCGACCAGGCATTGCACTGCACGCCTTTCACGAAATGCGCGCGCCCCTGTTTCGCCAGCGTGTCGGGCACGGGATTGTAGGCGTAGACGGTCTCTATCGTTGCTTTTCCGCCTATCGTCACGGGGTCTGTCCTGTAATCGCCCTCGTAGCGGTCGAGGTACATGCCGTCATTCTGCGGCGTCATGATTACGTCGTGATTCATGCCTGCGGCGGCTATGCCTCCGTCCTGGCCGCGCCACGACATCACCGTCGCCGCCGGCGCAAGTCCTCCCTCCAGGATTTCGTCCCAGCCGATGATTTTCTTTCCGTATTTGGCCAGCGTTTTTTCCATGCGCTGAACGAAATAGCTTTGCAGGCGTTCTTCTGCCGAATGGCCGTCTCCGGCGGTCAGTCCTTCTTCGCGTATGCGTTTTTGGCAGAGCGGGCATGTTTTCCATGCCGACTTGGGACATTCGTCGCCGCCAATGTGCACGTATTCGCCGGGAAAGAGCGTCACGACTTCCCGGAACACGTTTTCAAAAAACTCGAACACGCTTTCCTTTCCGGCGCACAGCACGATGTCCTCCACGCCCCAGATGATGCGCGGAGGCAGCGATTCTCCGCGGCACGAGAGTTCGGGACAGGCGGCGATGGCGGCCATTTCATGTCCGGGCAGTTCTATTTCGGGTATGATTGTGATGAAGCGTTCCGAGGCGTAGCGGACGATTTCTCTTACTTCGTCCTGCGTGTAGTAACCTCCGTGTTCGAAGCCTTCTCCCTCGATGCGCCGGGCGCCGGTCTCCGTGAGCTGCGGATACTGTTTTATTTCGATGCGCCATCCCTGGTCGTCCGTCAGATGCCAGTGCATGCGGTTTATCTTGAAGAGGGAGAGCACGTCGAGATGCTTCTTCACGTCTTCGACCGATATGAAATGGCGGCACGGGTCGAGCATGATGCCGCGATAGCCGAAGCGCGGCGCGTCGCTGACGGAAACGCAGGGCGCGCTCCAGTCGATGCCGTCGACGGCCGTGCGGCTTTCGATTTCCGCCGGCAGCAGCTGCATGAACGTCTGCATGCCGTAGAACAGCCCCTGCGGCGTTCCGGCCCGGACGGTGACGGACGACGGCGCGACGTCGAGCGTGTAGCTTTCGTCGCGGAAGCCGGGCGATTCGTCTATCAGGAGCGATACGGTATTGGCGGAGGATTCGCTGCCGCTCACGTTTACCGGATATGCGGCGGACTGCCTTATCTTCGCGGCAAAAAACGACGCCACCGCTTCCGCTTCGGGCGCGGCGGCATAAAACCGGGTTTTTGCGTTCAGGCGGAACGTTCCCTCGCGCCGCGTGAGGTTTTCGGGCGCGGGGATGATGTTTATCTCCCTGTCCGGCGCTCCGGCGCTGCCGTTCCCGCACGAGAGCAGCAGCGTCGCTGTCAGTACGGACAGGATGAAAGAAATTTTATTCATACGATGGATTTTACAATTACCGTTACCACGCAAAGAGCGGATAGTCCTTCATCGTGGCGTTGACCTTATCCCTTACGGATTTTACGGCCGGTTCGGATTCGGGGTCGGAGAGTACGGCATCAATCAGTTCCACGATTTCGCCCATCAGCGGTTCTTTCGCGCCGCGGGTGGAAATGGCGGGCGTTCCGATGCGTATGCCCGAAGTCTGGAAGGGCGAACGGCTGTCGAACGGTACCATGTTCTTGTTTACGGTGATGTCCGCCCGTCCCAGTGCGTTTTCGGCCGTTTTCCCCGTCAGTCCGGGGAATTTGGTGCGCAGGTCTATCAGCATGCTGTGATTGTCCGTTCCTCCCGATATGATTTTGTAGCCTCTGTCGATGAAAGCCCTCGCCATGGCTGCGGCATTCCGCTGCACCTGCGTCTGGTAAGTCCCGTATTCGGGCTGGAGCGCTTCGTCGAAAGAGACGGCTTTGGCGGCGATGACGTGTTCGAGCGGTCCGCCCTGGATGCCCGGAAAGACGGCGGAATCGAGCAGCTGCGACATCATCCGTACCTCCCCGCGGGGAGTTTTCCGTCCCCACGGATTTTCGAAATCCCGGCCGAGGAGGATGATGCCTCCGCGCGGTCCGCGCAGGGTCTTGTGCGTTGTGGACGTCACGATGTGCGCATGCCGCAGCGGGTTGTCGAGCAGTCCTGCAGCGATGAGGCCGGCGGGATGCGCCATGTCAATCATCAGCAGCGCGCCGGCGCTGTCGGCTATCCTGCGCATGCGCTCGTAATCCCATTCGCGGGAGTAGGCCGACGCTCCCCCGACAATAAGTTTCGGCTTTTCGCGCCGGGCGACTTCTTCCATCTGGTCGTAGTCGACGCGTCCGGTATCTTCCCTTACATTATATTCGGTGGCGCGATAGAGGATGCCGGAGCTGTTTACGGGCGAGCCGTGCGACAGATGGCCGCCGTGCGAAAGGTTAAGCCCGAGAAACGTGTCGCCCGGATTCATCACCGTAAGGAAAACGGCCGCATTGGCCTGCGCGCCCGAATGGGGCTGCACGTTGACCCATTCGGCGTCGAAGAGTTTCTTCAGGCGTTCGATAGCGAGGCTCTCGCTTTCGTCGACCACTTCGCAGCCGCCGTAATACCGTTTGCCCGGATATCCCTCCGCATATTTGTTGGTCAGGCAGCTTCCCATCGCCTGCATGACCTGGTCGCTGACAAAATTCTCGGAAGCGATAAGTTCCACTCCTTTCAGCTGACGCTGATACTCGCGTTCAATAATTTCAAAAATTGCATTGTCCCTTTTCATATTATCTTAATTTTTTAACGGCACAAAGGTAGAAAGAAACGGAAAAATAGCAAATCCGGCGGACAAATTATTTTAACGCCCGCCCCGGAAATTATACTTTATGCGGGATATGGCTGCGCATTGTATTTCGCCGTCATTTGCGAACGCCGTAGAGACGGGGCGCGCCCCGTCTCTACGGCCGGATTGCTTCGTCGTTCTTCCCCGCAAATTTTCAGACAGCCCCATGTGAAAAGGGATGCGCCGCGAAGCGCCTTGGGGCGGATTTCCACCAGCCATGTGCCGGCGGATGCTTATTTATCGCGCCCTGCCCATTTCTTCTTCAATACCGACGCTGCGGTTGCGTGCGCCGCGGATCTGTTGCGAGCCGAAACTGTATCGCACGGTAAGCATTACTCGACGCATGTTCATTTCCTGTTTGACGGTCTGATTGATATTTCCGATTTTCATTATCCCGCTGACGTCACTCGCTGTACTGAATATATCGTTACATGAAAGTGACAGGCTCAGCCGGTTATCCAGAAAGGTTTTTTCTATCTGGGCGTCCATTCCCCACACATCATCAAACTGCATAATTCCCATATAGGTCGGCTTAAACCACCTCATCTGCATGCGCGCCCTGAATGACGGCGAAAAAGTAAAGTTATGATTCAGGTTTGCACTGGCAGACAGATAGTTTTTCCGGAACTTTTCACCGCTGCTGCGCGTGTCGGCCATTATGTACGAAGCTTCGGAATAGAGGTTTAAACCATACCATTTGGCAGCCTGAAAGGGAACGTTCACGCCCAGGGTGTACTGCTCTCTTTTTCCGACATTCCGTTGAACAAGCCCCATGGTACGGTTTTCGTCATCCTGCACATAATCCTGTTCGAAGATATCACTTAGCGCGCTGTAGCTCAGACTGGCGGAATAACCGCCGATATTGTACCTCAAGGCTGCCGTATTGCGGTAGGCCGGATTCAGGTCGGGATTACCGCTAAAAAAAGTAAACGGGTCGGAGTATCTGCGGAACGGATTCAGGAGGCTGTACCCCGGGCGGGTGATCTTGCGGGAGTACGAGAGATTCAGCGTCTGTTTTTCACGGATTTGATATTGCAGGTAGGCGCTCGGAAACCAGTCCAGGTAACTGCGCGAGAAAGTAGTATCCATCGTGGGCGACTCGCCCTTGATGGAGGCGTATTCGGCGCGCAGGCCCGCCATGGCGGAGAATTTGCCGAAACGCCGGCTGTAGGTCACGTATGCGGCCGACACCCGTTCGGTGTATTTGAAGCGGTTGCTTTGGGTGGGGTCGAACTCCCAGCGTCCATCGAACAGATTTTCATACACGATTTCGTTATCCGTCACCGTCTGACCCGTTTTAATGCCTGCTTCCAGATTTGAATTTTCCGACAGGGGCTTTTCATAATCCACCTTGAACGAAAAAATATCAATATCGCGCGGACCGCCGTATTGAAATTC
>JAIRYY010000044.1 GCA_031267485.1 Tannerella sp. | reverse complement strand
CTCGAGACGGAGACATTCCGTCTCGAGTCGGAGTCATTCCGTCTCGAGACGGAGGCATTCCGTCTCGAGTCGGAGACATTCCGTCTCGAGACGGAGCCAGTCCGTCTCGAGACGGAGCGTCTCCGCCGGAACCGGCGCAGTCCGCACGTAAGCCGGCAGCCGTCTTTCTCTCATTCGTAAAGAAAGAGTTCCGGCATATCCTGCGCGACCGGAGGACGATACTTATCCTGCTCGGGATGCCGGTCGTCCAGATCATCCTGTTTGGATTTGCCATTTCCACGGAGGTCAAAAACATCCGTGTCGCGGCGCTTATTCCCGTTCACGACGAGACGGCGCGTCAGCTTGTCGAACGGATTGACGCCGGCGGGGATTTTCAGGTAAGGACGCTGCTCGCCTCGCCCGATGAAATAGACGGCGTGTTCCGCAGCGGCGACGCCGATTTCGTCATCGCCTTCAGTCCACATTTCGGGGAACGCCTGCTTTCCGGCGAGGGAGCGCAGATACAGCTCATCGCGGATGCGACCGATACGAACACGGCCGCCGCCGTCGTGGCATACGTGTCCGGCATCATACGGGAGTTTTTCGCCGAAAAGTATCCGGCGCAGGCTGCACGAGGCATACAGCCCCGCGTGCGCATGCTCTACAATCCGCAGATGAAAAGCGCCTACACGTTTGTGCCCGGGGTGATGGGACTTATAATGATTCTTATCTGCGCAATGATGACGTCCGTTTCCATTGTCCGCGAAAAGGAAAGCGGGACGATGGAAGCGCTGCTCGTCTCCCCCGTCCGCCCCGTCTGCATCATACTGTCCAAAATGATACCCTATTTTGCGCTCTCGTGCGTCAGTTTCCTGCTCATCCTGCTGCTTTCGGTCTTTCTGCTCGGCATCCCGATGGCGGGGAGCGTTGCCGGCCTGTGCGCCCTCTCGCTGCTGTATATCACCGTATCGCTCTCGCTGGGAGTGCTGATATCGACGGTCGCCGACACACAGGTAGCCGCCATGCTGGCTTCGGGCATGGCGCTGATGATACCCGTCATCTTCCTTTCCGGGATGATATTCCCGGTCGAAAGCATGCCGGCGGTACTGCAGTGGTTCTCACGCATCGTCCCGGCCTACTGGTATATCGGCGCAGTGAAGAAACTGATGATTGAAGGCCTGTCCGCCTCCCACGTGCTGAAAGAATTTCTGATTCTGGCGGCGACGGCGGCGGTTCTGACAGGCGTAAGCCTCAAAAAATTCAAATACAGACTGGAATGATACTGAAATATCTGCTCGAAAAAGAGTTCAAACAGTTCCTGCGGAACGCCTTCCTGCCGCGTCTCGTCGTCCTGTTCCCGGTCATGGTCATGCTCGTCATCCCGTGGATTGCGACGATGGATATAAAGGACATTCGCCTCGCCGTCGTCGATTCCGACCGCAGCGCATCTTCCGGCCGCCTCGTGCGCGATATGGCGGCGTCGTCCTGCTTCATTCTCGAAGATGTCTGCGACAGTTACGACGCCGCGCTCAAGAAAATCGAACGCGGCCGGGCCGATGCAATCGTTGAAATCCCGTCCGGATTTGAGAAAAACCTGATGACGGAGGGAACAACCCCCGTCCAGCTCTCCATAAATGCGGTCAACGGGACGAGGGGCATCCTGGGAAGCAGTTACCTGGGCGCCGTCATGGCGGATTTTCCGCCGTCCGCCGCCCCCCCGTCCGCCGCCCCGCCGGCGCCGCCGTCCGCCGCCCCGCCGTCCGCCGCCCCGCCGTCCGCCGCTCCGCCGTCCGCCCTCCAGCAGACGGCGCCGCTCCCCCGCGTCGACATTACCGTGCAGAACCGCTACAATCCGCTGCTCGACTACAAACTGTTCATGATTCCCGCACTGATGATTATACTGCTTATCGTCATGTGCGGTTTCCTCCCCACGCTCAACATCGTGAGCGAAAAGGAGCGCGGGACGATTGAGCAGATGAACGTGACCCCGGTATCGAAGTTCACATTCATAATCGCCAAACTGATTCCCTACTGGCTGATGGGGATGCTCATTCTCACGGTCTGCATGGCGCTGGCCTACGTCGTTTACGGACTGTATCCCCGTGGAAACGTGCTCGTCATCTACCTCTTTTCGTTCCTCTTCGTACTGTCGATGTCGGGACTGGGACTGGTCGTGTCCAACCATTCGAACACCATGCAGCAGGCGATGTTCGTCATGTTTTTCTTCGTAATGATATTCCAGCTGATGAGCGGTCTGCTGACGCCAATCCGCTCAATGCCCGAATGGGCGCAGTGGATAACCGTCTTCAATCCCCCGCGCTATTTCATCCGCATGATGCGCCTCATCTACCTGAAAGGCGGCTCCCTGACCGACCTGGCCGCCGATTTCCTGGCGCTGCTCGGCTTCGTCGTATTCTTTGGCCTGTGGGCCGTCGCAAGTTACAGAAAAAGAGAATAGAAAATGGAAAAACAGGACCATTTGCCGCACCGGCGGGAACAGTTCCGGGAAAGCCGCATCCTGCAGGAATGGTACGCGGCGAACAGGCGGGATTTACCCTGGCGCAACACGCGCGACCCGTATCTCGTCTGGATATCCGAAATCATCCTGCAGCAGACAAGGGTGGCGCAGGGACTGGATTACTACATCCGTTTCACCGGCCGCTTCCCGGACGTCCGCAGCCTGGCCGCAGCCGACCGGAAAGAAACGCTGAAATACTGGCAGGGGCTGGGCTACTATTCCCGCGCCCGGAATCTGCACGAGGCGGCAAAAGACATTCAGTCCCGCTTCGGCGGCGTTTTCCCCGAACAGTATGACGACATCCTGTCGCTGAAAGGAATCGGCGAATATACGGCAGCCGCGATCGCTTCGTTCGTATGGAATCAGCCCCGCCCGGTAATCGACGGCAATGTATACCGCGTCCTGGGACGTCTGTTTGGCGTTGCAACCCCTGTGGATACGGGAAAAGGAAAGAAAGAATACCGCGAACTTGCCGCGCTGCTGATGCCGCCCGGACAGGCGCGCCCGCACAATCAGGCCATCATGGAATTTGGAGCGTTGCAGTGCGTCCCGCAAAATCCGGACTGCAGCCGCTGCCCCCTGTCCGCCGGCTGTCTCGCCCACGCATCCGGCAATCCGCAGCAATATCCCGTCAAACAGAACAGAACGAAATCCCGCAACCGCTACCTCCACTATTTTTTCATTACGTGCGGTTCGCATACCTACCTGCACCACCGGACGGAAAAAGACATCTGGCAGGGACTCTATGAATTTCCGCTGATAGAAACAGACGCCCCCGCAAATCCTGAAACGGACGGCGCCCCGGCAAATCCCGAAACAGACGGCGCCCCGGCAGATCCCGAAACGGACGGCGCCCCCGCAGATCCCGAAACGGACGGCGCCCCCGCAAACCCCGAAACGGACGGCGCCCCGGCAGATTTCCTCCGGCATCTCGACGATTTGTTCCGCGACGCCGGACAGCCGGCAATCTCCGTAGAAATGAGAAATATCAAACACATCCTGTCGCATCAGACGCTGTATGCGACATTTTACAGGGCCGAAATTCAAAAAGAGAACGTCGCCCTGAAAAAATACCTGAAAATCCCGCTCTCCGCCCTCGACGAGTACCCGTTCCCGAAATTAATCAGCGCCTTTCTTTCCCGCGAAGAAAAGACGGCAGGGCATGTTACGGACGGGAAGCCGGCCTAAATTCGTGAATGACCGGATGATACTGTCTGCAGAAACGCGCGGCTTCGTCTTCGGTTATCGCCGCGGGATATGTCATAAGCATCAGGGAAACGTAATCGCCGCCCTTTTTGTACGGAGGATGTCTGTACGCATGTCCGTTGAGGACGAAACCGGTGCGCCGGTAAAAGCCGATACGTCTTTTGCTGATTTCCGTCGTGGGATGTTCCACCTCCAGCAAAACGGGAACGGCCGAACCGGAAATGAATTTTTCCAGTATACGCCGTCCGTATCCTTTCCCGCGCAGATGCGGAGAGGTTGCCAGATGCTCTATATACCTGACGCCGGCGAATCCCCACCACAGGATGATCCCGACGAGGCTGTCCCCGTCGGTGACGGCCTCAAAGTGATACAGCGGATGATTCATAATCTTTTTCTGCGAATAAAGCCGCCGGCGTTCTTCCGGCGGAAAGGATGTCTTATACAGCCGCCAGGCCGCGCCGAAAAGCGGATGGTCCGTATTTTTTATGTCCGTAAGTCTCGTCTGTTCCATTTTTTGACTGAATATGATAACGCTGTGCAAAATTAGTTTTTTCCGGCATATTTCCATGCTTTCGAACGTCTGCCGGTAAAAGGCTATACAAAAAAAAAGAAGCCGCGTACCTCACGGCATGCGACTCCAGTTGCTGTTGTTAATAAACAGTGCGGTATTTATAATAGTATTCTGTACCTAAAAACATCAGTTAGTTACCTTAAAAAAATTTACTATTAACCTATCAATAAACTTTCAGCAAATAAAAAGCTCACAATATAGAAAACAAGTAATCCTAAACAATCTCTTTGCCGCTCAAACACTTTTGATACTGCAAAAGTCGGCGTTTCAGGTTAAGAAATTATTACGGTCGTGTTAAGTTTCCCTTATCATTGTGTTACAAACGTATTACGAAATGCCCGCATCTGTCCGGGAAGAACTGTCCGGGGTGTTTTGCCCCGCCTTTACCGCCTTTACTGTCAACGCCTTGCCTGTATCCGTCAGGCATTAATCTTACCCGCTCGCCGAAACCCTGTCTTCAAGGATTTTGCATATCTTTTCGAGATACGCCCTGTCCGTTTCGTCAAAACCGTTCACTTTTTCGCTGTCAATATCAAGTACCCCCATCACGTCGCCGCCGGAAAAAAGCGGCACGACGATCTCTGATCTGGACTCGGCATTGCATGCGATATGTCCCGGAAATTCGTCGACATCCGGCACGATGACCGTTTCCGTCGCCGCCCAGGCCGTCCCGCATACGCCTTTTCCGCGCTTTATCCGCGTGCATGCGACCGGCCCCTGAAAAGGCGCCAGTACAAGCTCGCTTTCCTTCACCAGATAAAATCCAACCCAGAAAAATCCGAATGTCCGATATATTGCCGCCGCTGTATTCGCAAGATTTGCCACCAGATCCTTTTCCGTACAAACCAGCGCTTCCACCTGAGAAATCAGCGCTTTATACCTCATCTCCCTGTTCCCGTTTTGCGGAATGTGTAAATTTTCTGCCATGATTTTTCACTTTCGTCCTGCAAATAAAAGAATATATTCTGAAATAATCCTGCAAAACGGAGATAAATTTTCAAAGTTTTATGCATGATTAAAATTTTCGCCGTAAATCTGCCGGATTTCGTCCCTGAAATTCGCGTAAACAATGAACGATGCCCCTGTCATCTTTAGTCCGCGTGAAGCGGACATGTCCGGGAATCCTCCCCACAAATAGCTACTTTGCGGTGAAATCACCCGGTGAATATACCTACTATTGGGGATTGCAGGCCGTTTTTTCTCTCTCTACATTTGCAGCCTGATTCATTTAAAATTCTCAACAGGTATTATGTTTAACAGGAAAAGTGTACTGATAGCAGGTTTTTGTTTTTTATCCGGCAGTTTTTGTATCGTAAATGCAGCAGACGGCGATCTCAACTCCGGCGGGGAGGCGGCATCTTCGGAGAAAAAGTCGCGCCTTGTTTTGGGAGGATACGGCGAGGCCGTCATGAGCCGGATGTTCTACAGCAGCAATTATAAACGGTATTCGAATGCCGCGTCATATAAGGATGCGGATTCGCACGGCCAGTTTGACTTGCCGCATGTGGTGTTCTTTGTCGGGTACGATTTCGGCAAGGGCTGGACGTTAGGCTCGGAGATTGAATTTGAACACGGGGGAACGGAATCCGCCATAGAGGTAGAGGAGGAGGAAACGGGCGAATACGAGAGCGAAGTGGAACGGGGCGGAGAAGTCGCACTCGAACAGTTCTGGATTCAGAAAAGTTTTTGCGATGCGTTGAAAATACGCATGGGGCACATCATCGTGCCCATCGGATTGACGAACCAGTATCACATGCCGACGGAATTTTTCACCGTCTACCGTCCCGAGGGCGAAATGGCCATCCTGCCCTGCACGTGGCACGAGACGGGTATAAGCGTGTGGGGGAACACGAAACACTGGCGTTACGAGGCCATGTTCATCGCCGGACTGGATGCCGACCGCTTCGGCTCGAAAGACTGGATAAAGGGCGGCGCCGGAAGTCCCTACGAATTTAAAATGGCGACTTCATACGCCGGCGCCTTGCGCGTGGACAACTATTCTATCAAAGGACTGCGAATAGGCGTCAGCGGATATGCCGGCAACAGTGCGTCGAACAGCCTTAAACCGGATTCGTACAGCGCGGTGGACGGGACGGTCACGATTGGCGCGATTGATTTCCATTATGACAATTACAACCTGATTGTACGCGGGAATGCCGTTTACGGTCATCTTACCGATTCGGAGAAAATAACAAAAATAAATATGGCAAGCCGCAAGGATTCGCCCTCTCCCAAGACGCCGATAGGCTCGGATGCCATGAGCATCGGCCTGGAAGCTGGTTACGACATCTTTTCGCAAATCTCCCGCCTGAAAGTGAAAGGCGACAGGCTCTATCTGTTCGGACGCTACGATTGCTACGACTCGATGTACAAGACGGCGGGCAGCCTGACCGACAATGAAGCCTGGGGACGCCAGCGCATTGCCGGCGGTTTGAATTATATGCCGATGAAGGGGCTGGTTGTGAAGGCTGAATTTTCCCGCCGGATATTTAACAGCCGGTACAATAATGAAAGCACGCTCAGCCTGGGCGTTGCGTATGCGGGATTGTTTGACATGTAAAAGTATATCATAATAGTATTCATTTAAAATAAAAGGTAACATGAAAAGATATTTAAAATTTCCGGTTTTACTTGTGACGGCCGTCGTTTTCGGCCTGAGTGTCTCATCCTGTAAAGACGATGACGACCCTGTAACTGAAACTGCATTGGATGCACAGATGACGAAATCAATTGAGCAGTATGTCAACGGAGTGGTCGTGGCGACCTACAAATCGCTTGCCGACGAATCCATCGACCTGTATGAAGCCTGCGCCCGGCTGAAAGAAAACCCCGTACAGGGGAATATTGACGCCGTATGTCAGGAATGGATTACCGCCCGCAGGCACTGGGAGCTGAGCGAAGCGTTCCTGTTCGGAGCGGCGGCTGATTATAACATTGACCCGCACATCGATTCGTGGCCGCTGGACAAAACGCAGCTCGACCTGGCGCTGCGGAATGAAACGCTGATAGACAATATGAGCGAGAACGGATGCAACTTCGACGGCTTTGCGACGCTCGGCTACGGGTTGCTGGGCTTTCATGCGGTGGAATACATGGTCTTTCGCGACGGAGGGCCTCGGCGATATGAGGGCGGCGTCGACAAGGACGGCGTTTCTTACGGCGCATTGAGCGAGACGGAACTGATTTACTGCGTGGCCGTGGCGGAAGACCTCCGCAACCAGTGCATACGTCTGGAAGCAAGCTGGGCCGGCGTCGAAAACATAACGGGCGCGAAACAGTCCATCCTCGAAGACGCCGAGTTGGAACCAAGCCTTAACTATGGCGAAATCATGATAGCGGCAGGTGAATCGGGCAACAAGATTTACAAGACGCAACTCGCCGCCTACGCCGAGATTTTACAGGGCGCCGCCGACATTTCGGACGAGGTGGGCAATACGAAAATCACCGACCCCGTAAGCTCCGGCAATGTCCTGGATGTGGAATCATGGTACAGCTGGAATTCGATTGCCGACTTTGCCGACAATATCCGGAGCGTACAGCATGCCTACTATGGGACTGTCGGCAATACCGCTCTCGAAACTTCGGTAAGCGCTTATGTCAAATCGCTCAACGCGACGCTGGACGGCGAGATACAGACAGCCATTGCCGATGCGATAAGGGAAATCGAAGCCATGCCCGCGCCGTTCAGGGACAACCTGACGGAAGCCGCCAGCGGAAAAGCCAAGGCCGCATGCAATGCCTTGCTGGACAAACTGGATGAAGCAATCGAATTGATACAGGAATAATAATATATTAATGTACGCATGAGACAACTGTATTTCTGTTTCGCAATAATCGGCCTGCTGTCATTCGCCTCCTGTAACGGCGGTAACGATGAGCTTCCCGACAATCTTGATGAACTGTCGGAAGAATATTATGCCGGAGGAAGGCTGGGCACAACATTCAACGAGACGACCGTCGCCTACGAACGGCCATCGCCGGCTGTGGAACAGGGTGGTTACATAGACGCGTTCATCCGGGGGGAACATCTGTTCGAAGACCCGTTTGTCACGACCGGCGCCGACGAATCCCCGCGGGGAGGATTAGGCCCCCTGTATCTGCGCACGTCCTGCATCCACTGTCATCCCGGCTATGGACACGGCCGGCGCCAGACGTCCTACAACTCGTCGACAATCGGCAACGGCTATCTGCTGGTTGTCACCGACGAGACGGATACCTATCTGAGTTCGCTGACGGGAATGCCGCAGACACGCGCTGTGGAACCGTTCAAGGCGCCCGTCGACGAGACGAAAATCAGGATTGACTGGCTGGCGCATGTCGACGAATGGGGAAACACATTCCCCGACGGGGAATCCTATTCGCTGATATATCCGGAAGTGACGATTCCCGCGGACGCCTATTACGTGCCGCTGGAGGTGACGAAGAACGGCGCGACAACCGTTGTGCCCCTTCAAGATGTCCGCGTGCGGCTCGAATCGACCATCGGCCTTTACGGAACAGGTCTGCTGGACGCCATACCGGACGATTCGATAAAGGCGGAATATGCGAAACAGGAAAGACTTGGCGTCAGCCTGAACCCGGCCTTTTTTGCCGGCGGCGAATGGACGAGGCAATACGCTAACACGTTGCAGGGGAACGGCGAACAGCATCCGTTCCGCTACACGTATGCCCTGAGCCGCGGGCCGTTGCAGGATGCGGCGGGGGCGAATGCCATCTGGAACATTACGAACGTGACCCGCAGCGACCGCCATTATCACTACATGACGGGAACGTACGCCCGCGTTGCATCGAAAGACCCCGATGTCCAGGCGCGGTTTTATGAGATTTTCCCCAGGCATCGTCTGACGGGAAACGTAGAAACGGATATTTACAATTATTTAATGGCCCCGACAGCCGACGCCCCCGAAATGAGCGACGGGCAGTACATCGACTTCATGGTCTGGCACCGCGGCCTGGCTGTTCCTGCCGCGCGCAACCTGGATGATGAGGAGGTTCGGACGGGACGGCAACTGTTCCGCGAGATTGGCTGTGCGACGTGCCACCGTCCGTCGTGGACAACGGGCGATGATAATTTCACAGACCCCGCCCTGTTTTTCAGGAACGGCGACGTCCGCCTGCCCCGCTACCCGAATCAAAAGATATGGCCGTACAGCGACATGGTACAGCACCGTCTTTCGATGAAGAACGACATCCGCACGGGCTGGTGCCGCACAACTCCGCTGTGGGGCCGCGGCCTGAGCCTGAAATGTACCGGCGCCTCCGACCGCCTGCACGACTGTCGCGCCCGCACCGTCATGGAAGCAATCATGTGGCACGGCGCCGCCGGAAGTGACGCCCGCCAGTCGATTGAAAAATTCCGCAATCTGAGCAAGGCGGAGCGCGATGCGATTGTGGAATTTATTGACGCTATCTAAAAAGCTTTGAGTCATAATTTCTTTTTCTGTAATGAAGAGAGCCGGTAGGAATTTTGTTTCGCCGGCTCTCTTTTTGCAAAAAAAACGGAAACTTTCCTGTCAACAGAAAAGAGGAAGCGGTAAAAATAAACGCGTTTATTTTGTATTACTCCCGGCTTGCGCTATCTTTGCAGGCAAAAATCCAAATGTAAATGGAAGCAAAACATTTCAAAAGAACACTGATTACCTCCGCGTTACCTTATGCCAACGGGCCTGTGCACATCGGCCACCTGGCGGGCGTTTACGTGCCGGCGGATATCTATGCGCGCTACCTGCGCCTGAAAGGCGAAGATGTATTATTCATCGGAGGCTCCGACGAACACGGCGTTCCCATTACCATACGCGCTAAAAAGGAAAACGTTACGCCGCAGGATATCGTCGACCGTTTTCACCGCATCATAAAAAAATCATTCGAAGATTTCGGCATCACTTTCGACATATATTCCCGGACTACATCCAAAACCCAGCATGAGACCGCATCCGGCTTTTTCCGCACACTCTACGACAAGGGCGTGTTCGTGGAAAAAACAAGCGAACAGTATTATGACGGGGAAGCCCGGCAGTTCCTGGCTGACCGCTATATCACGGGGACTTGCCCCCACTGCGGCAACGAAAATGCATACGGAGACCAGTGTGAGGCCTGTGGCACTTCGTTAAGCCCCACCGACCTGAAAAATCCCAACTCGACCATCAGCGGGAGCAGTCCCGTCATGCGCGAAACGAAACACTGGTATTTGCCGCTTGACAGGTATGAACCGTTCCTCCGCCAGTGGATACTCGAAGAGCACAGGGAATGGAAACCGAACGTCTACGGACAGTGCAAAAGCTGGCTCGACATGGGACTGCAGCCTCGCGCCGTAAGCCGCGACCTGGACTGGGGGATTCCCGTCCCGGTGGAGGGCGCGGAGGGGAAAGTGCTGTACGTGTGGTTTGACGCGCCTATCGGATATATATCGAACACAAAAGAATTGCGCCCCGGCGACTGGGAAAAGTGGTGGAAAGACCCCGAAACAAAGCTGGTACATTTCATCGGAAAAGACAACATCGTTTTTCATTGCATCGTTTTCCCGACCATGCTTAAGGCTGAGGGGTCGTTTATCCTGCCGGAAAACGTGCCGGCTAACGAATTTCTGAATCTCGAAGGCGACAAGATATCAACATCGCGCAACTGGGCCGTATGGCTTCATGAATATCTCGAAGAACTGCCGGGCAAACAGGACGTGCTGCGTTATGTGCTGACCGCCAATGCGCCGGAAACAAAAGATAACGATTGTACATGGAAAGATTTCCAGGCCCGCAACAACAACGAACTGGTGGCTATCCTGGGTAATTTCGTGAACCGGGCGTTAGTTCTCACCGGTAAATATTTTGAGAATAAAGTGCCGGAGTGCGACGAACTTACCGGTTATGATGAAGAGACGTTAAGGGAATTTGCCGATGTCAAAACGAATCTGGAGAGGCTGCTGGACACTTTCCACTTCCGCGATGCGCAAAAGGAAGCGATGAACCTGGCGCGAATCGGGAACAAATACCTCGCCGATACGGAGCCGTGGAAACTTGCAAAAACGGACATGACGCGCGTTGCCACCATCCTCAACATCTCACTTCAGATAGCGGCAAACCTCGCAATCGCATTCGAACCTTTCCTGCCTTTCAGCATGGAGAAGTTAAGCAAAATGCTTCGCTTCGAATCGCCGGGCTGGAACTGGCTCGGCGGGACCGGACTGCTGAATGCCGGTCATCAGCTCGGAACGCCGGAACTTCTCTTTGAAAAAATAGAGGACGACGTCATCGAACGGCAGGTACGGAAACTTCTTGATACCAAAAAGGCGAACGAAGCAGCGGAGAAACAGACTGCCCCAATCCGCGAGACGGTTTCCTTCGATGATTTTACCAAACTTGACATCCGCGTGGGAACGGTTATCGAATGTACGAAAGTGCCGAAAGCCGACAAACTGCTGCAATTCAAAATTGACGACGGGCTTGGCGGACGCACCATCATTTCGGGAATAGCGAAATATTACAATCCGGAAGAACTGACAGGCAAACAGGTCTGTTTCATCGCCAATCTTGCTCCGCGAAAACTTAAAGGCATCGTTTCGGAAGGCATGATACTGTCGGCTGAAAACGCCGATGGAAACCTCGCAGTCGTCATGCCGGAGAAAAACGTGAAGCCGGGCAGTGAAGTAAAGTAGCATGGAGAGGTCAATACGCATGGTTGATTTGGGCGGTCAGTATCTGCGCCTGAAAAAAGAAATAGACGCCGCTGTACAGGATGTTTTCGAAAACGCAGACTTCATAAACGGCGCTCCGGTACGGAGTTTCTGCGAACGTCTCGCTTCATACATGAATGTTCCGCACGTCATCCCGTGCGCAAACGGCACGGATGCGCTCCGCCTGGCGCTTCAGGCGCTGAATATAGGGCCGGAACACGAAGTCATCGCGCCCGCATTCACGTATATTGCGCCGATAGAAGCAATCGCTTCGACAGGAGCTTCTCCCATTATTGTCGACGTCGACCCGCAAACATTCAATATCAACCCGGAACTTATCGAGAAAGCCATAACCGCGCATACAAAAGCTATCATAGCCGTGCACCTGTTCGGACAGTCGTGCAACATGGAAGCGATACGGAAAATCGCCGACAAATACAAACTTGCTATCATAGAAGACAATGCACAGTCGTTAGGCGCATCGTATATTTTCAGTGACAGGCGCACTCTAAAAGCCGGCGCTATCGGACATATCGGCATTACATCCTTTTTCCCGACGAAACCTCTCGGATGCTATGGCGACGGCGG
>JAIRYY010000017.1 GCA_031267485.1 Tannerella sp. | reverse complement strand
CGCGAGGACGGATTGTCAACCAGTTCCACGCGGTCGACCACGTCGCCCATCATGCCGGTCAGCATCTGGGCTACCTGTTCGGCGGGCAGACGCGTCGGACGGCCGTCAATATATACGGTGGCATCGCGTCCGTTGAGTTTCACGGAACCGCTTACATCTACCACCAAACCGGGCATCTGTTTCAGCAAATCGTTGATGTTGAGTCCGGAAGTAATCATATTGCCTCGCACATTGACCACAAGACGGTCTATCTTTTGTTCCACTAATGCACGGCGGCCGGTTACAACCACTTCACCCAACAGGTTGGCGTCTTCGGCAAGGATTATCTCGCCCAGATCGCTTTGCGCGGGCACGTTCACCCGCACGTATTCCTTGTTATATCCGATAAAGGAAACCTGCAGCAGGTAATTGCCGGGATTCACACTGTTGATAACAAACCGCCCCGAGTCGCCGGTTACCACGCCCGTCACCACACTCGAATCCGCGCGCAGCAGCGCCGCCGTCGCATACGGAAGAGGAGCGCCGTCGGTTCCGTCCCTCACAACGCCACTAAGTTGATGCTGTGCAAATACAGTGCCTGCACAGGCACAAAACATAACAAGACAGATACTGATTTTTCTTTTCATAGACTTATTTATTTATTAATTAATTGGAATTTATCACATAATGTCTCTCACAGTGAATACTCAATATTATACCTGTGAAGGAACCATAGCCGTTCCCCCGTCGTTGCGGTCTTCCCCCGCGTGATTGCGGTCTTCCCCCGCGTGATTGCGGTCTTTCCCTGCGTGATTTTGCTCTTTCCCTGCGTGATTTTGCTCTTTCCCTGCGTGATTGTGGTCTTTCCCCGTGTGATTGTGGTCTTCCCCCGCGCCATTGTGGTCTTCCCCCACGCCATTGTGGTCTTCTCCCACGCCATTGTGGTCTTCTCCTTTCCCGTCATTGCGAGCGTAGCGAAGCAATCCAGGCACAGGCGACGACCCGAATTGCTTCGCTATGCTTGCAATGACGGGGAGGGAGACGCCGCTCGTAATGGCTGTAGGGATGTTTTGGGTATTATATTGAGTATTCATATTAATTGATTTTTTGTAACTGTTCAGTCGCCGGCAACAAAGCAATTAATCACTGTTTCCCGTTACAACTGTTTTCATTTTTTAGTCGATTAATTTATCCGGCACAAAAGTAAGCCTGCCCAATAAATGATTTCATACACAAAAGTGTAATAAATAACCAAACAATAAATATTTACACTTTTGTGTATGGACACAGGACAATATTTCATGAAAAAAAAATTCCCGGTACCGGACAGGCGCCTGCATTTCATCGCGAAGAAAGGAGATGAACTCTAACAGGCTGCTGCGCGACATCCCCGGCCGCTCCGCCAGTTTCGCCGGCAAACCGGTTGCATGACGCCGAATCAGGCTGTCCGGCCGGTCTAACTTTATCAAGTCAATGAATCGTCTCATATTTTATCCATTTAAAACTTTTCTATTATGCAGGCAAAGGTAGTGCCGCCCTGAAACTGCTTAAAACGGATTTTTGCGCCCCGCTTCCCGGATTGTGGGGGAAAACAATAATGCGCTGTGGTATTTGTTCTGTCGTGGCGAAAAAAATACTAACCGAACCGGCTGGCAGGGGTAAAATTACGGGTGGATACTAAAAAAAGTCGTACTGTTATTATTTTTTGCAAAAACAGGTCATTTATCCGGCAGGAAAATTAATTTCTGCAACTTTTAAGTCTTCTCTCTATTTTTTCATACAGAAAAATACTGAATTTCGTTTTTTATAAAAAAATTGCTGTATATTTGCCCGGTATTTAAAAAATCCTGTATCATGATGGAAGTTCAGAAATATTTGTTTGAAGTGATAAAATCCCGGATATCGGAACAGTACCGTCTGGTTGATGTGATAGAGAATCTGCTGGATGTGAGTGTCGATTCGGCCTACCGGCGTATTCGCGGAGAAAAGGAACTCTCCTTTTCGGAAGTACAGAAGATATGCCGTCACTTTCACCTGTCGCTGGATGAAATAATGAATTTCAACCCGGCAAGCGGCGTGTCCTTTCAGTATATGCCCGTTGACCTGGCGGAGCAGTCAAGCTACATGCAGTATATACTCCGGCTGTCGGAGACGCTTTCCGGACTGGCGGCGACCAAAGACGGGGAACTGTTTGTTACGGCGCAGGACATCCCCTTTTATCATTTTCTGCCGCATACGGAACTGCTTTTTTTCAAACTCTACGTCTGGCATGACATTATCAATCGCGAACGGATTTCCTTCTGTGAATTTTGCGACCGGCTCGACCGGGATGCCATCGTGTCCGTTTACGATAAGATGTTTCGGGATTATATGAAGATTCCGTCACGGGAAATATGGACGAATCAGACGCCGGATACAATACTCAGACTGCTGGATTTTTATGCCGAAACCGGCGCATTCGACAACCCCGAAACCTTCGCCCTGCTGCTCAAACAGCTGACAGCCCTGCTGGACACCGTAAATACGTATGCCAACAGCGGCTACAAGGACGACAAACGGCAAACACCCTTTTTGCTCTACCTCTGCTCGGTCGACCTGGAGAACAATTACATGCTCGCGCGGCGCGGCGAACATTATGCCTGCACGATCAAACTGTATACGGTAAACAGCGTGTCCACCGACAATGCCACCCTGTGCGGAGAAACCGCGAAATGGATCAATCACCTGATACTGAAATCAACGCTGATCAGCGGAACGGCAAGCAAGGAATGTTTCCGTTTCTTCCAGACGTCGAAAAACAAAATTGAAGAATTAATTCACAAGATGGAATAGGCAAGCCGGCTTTTCTGTGAAAAAATCCCGTCGGGACGCATTTCAGACAAAAAGCAGCCGCTCTTTCTGTGTATCCTCTCTCTTTGAACAGTGTCAATACAAGTCTTTTTGTAAATTCCGGATAGTCTCTTTTATCGGGACTCCCACCCGCGGGCAGCTTTCGTCAGCGCAACGGCTGCCGGCAATTCCGGTTTGACGTCCAGATGTTCCGCCATAATCTGCAAAGCATCGACATTGCCGGAAGAAATGACGGGTATATGTTTTATACGATATGCCTCGAACATTTGACGAATGCAGGACGCTTCCGGCGTCTCCGTTCCGTCCGGTACGGAAAGATGAAAAATATAATCATATTTTTTCGATGCATATTCCGCGATGATCCGTTCCAGACTGTGAATCATCGACTGTTCGTAGATCAGCTCAACCTGTGGATACCGGCGCTTCAGCCATGCCGCCTCTTTCAGCACGCTACCGTCCGAAACGAAGTTTTCCCCATACCGCTGCTCCGTAATAACCCGTTCCATAAGGGCGCCCATGCAATATACATACGAATCCGGCCACTGGCAGGCTTCTATATCCGCACTTAATCCGTACCTGCCGGCAATTTGCGAATAAGAAGGACTTACGCACAAATCGTACCCGAACATAATAGACAGCGCTTTCGTCACAAGCAGATTTCCCCGGTTTTCCAAACCTGTTACAGCAATTCTATTCATTGGACATTCTTCTTTATTGCGTTCACAACTTTTTTCTGCAAAGATAAATACACTTTCATTTTGCAAAAAAACGGATTTTTACGCCTCCTGCCGGGAAATTTGGGATTATTCGCATTTTCATGCGTGTCAGGCGCCGGTTATGGGGAAAGTCAATAACAAAAAAGCGTTTTTATCCGGGAATTACGGATTTCTACTAAAAATAAAACGGCCATTATGGTTTTTTACTAAAAAAACTTGCCGCCATTGCATTTGCAAAATGTTTGGTAACATAAAGAGTTTGACAATTTTATCTGTGCATTGGACGGGAATAAGATGGGACAGGGATTTACAGGATTGCAAAAACATCAATTTAACGAATTGTGTTTAGTAAAATAATCGTTTTTTACTAACTCTGTTTAGAAAAAAGCCGTATCTTTGCCGCGAAATAAAATGATTGGATATGGAAAACATTATCATTCAACAAAACCCGCATTGGGAAGGCAAAAAGTACCGCGGCTTGCTGCAAAGAGCAGTCATGAACGACTTGCTGCGGAAATTGGAAACGCGGCATA
>JAIRYY010000309.1 GCA_031267485.1 Tannerella sp. | reverse complement strand
TTTCTTGTATTCCACACAACAGCCCACGCACCGGCGGCAACCGCCAGCAACACACAAATGAATACTGTTCCTATCGTTTTTCTGTTCGGTATCTTCACTTTCATCTTCTTTTTAAATATTATACTGAGCCCGGCATGGTTTTGTGCATTGCTATTCATTGCAGTCTCCCTCCCCGTCATTGCGGCCTCCCTTCCCGTCATTGCGACGAAGGAAGCAATCCAGGCACAGGCGACAACCTGGATTGCTTCGTTCCTCGCAATGACGGGTACAAAAATATCCAGCGTGAAGTATAAATTACAACCGGTATACCTGCTCGGCGTCGCATTTTCGGGGAAAGACGCCGGTTGCCGCATGGAAGAACTGAAACGGACGTGACCGGTGAAACAGTCACGATACAAGCAATATAAATTTCATCACAAACAAACAATTAATAACGTGAAAAAACAATGTACATTTTTACTGGGCGCACTTCTGCTGTGCGCCGCGCACGTTTCCGCTGCCGATTATTTTCTCGAGGCGGAGAGTTTTGCGCACAAGGGAGGCTGGGTGGTTGACCAGCAGTTTATGGATTTGATGGGGTCGCCCTATCTGATGGCGCACGGCATGGGCGTGCCTGTCGGGGATGCGAGCACGACCATTACCCTCCCCGCCGCGGGCACTTACTACGTGTACGTCCGGACGTTCAACTGGACGGCGCCGTGGCACGACGGCGAGGGGCCGGGTAAGTTCCGCCTGCTCGTGGGAGGCCGGCGACTGGCTTCGCCGCTGGGGGCCGACGGGACGGAATGGATGTGGCAGGCTGCCGGGAAAGTCACGCTGCGCGAACCGCAGACGGTGGTCACGCTACAGGATATGACCGGCTTTAACGGACGGTGCGACGCTATTTATTTTACGACGGACGAACGGCAGACGCCGCCGGCGGACGTTGCCGGACTGGACCGTTTCCGCCGCAGGGCGCTGAATGTGCCCGATGTTCCCGGCGGGGCGGGCGCGTTCGACTTCGTCGTTGTCGGGGGAGGCATCGCCGGGATGAGCGCCGCCATTGCCGCCGCACGGCTGGGATGCCGGGTGGCGCTGATGAACGACCGCCCGGCGCTGGGCGGCAACAACAGTTCGGAGATTCGCGTTCATCTGGGCGGACGGATAGAGACGGGGACGTATCCCGAACTGGGAAACTTGCAGAAGGAATGGGGGCCGTCGCGGGGCGGCAATGCGCAGCCGGCCGGCTTTTATGAGGACGACCGGAAGGCGGAAGCCGTCGCAGGCGAACCGAACATCACGCTTTTTGCCTGCTACCGCGCCACGGGTGTGCGGATGGATGGCGGGAAGATTGCGGCGGTCGTCGCGCAGCATATTGAGACGGGACGCGAGCTGCAGTTCGAAGCGCCGCTGTTTGCCGACTGCACGGGCGACGGGACGGTCGGTTTCCTGGCCGGCGCCGACTACCGCATGGGACGCGAGGCGACCGGCGAGTTCGGCGAGAGTACCGCTCCCGAACAGGCCGACCGGATGACGATGGGAGCATCCGTACAGTGGTATTCCGAAGATGCCGGACGGCCGGCGTCGTTCCCGCGCTTCAGCTACGGCGTCGACTTCAACGCGCAGAACTGCGAACAGGTGACGATGGGCGAATGGACGTGGGAGACGGGTATGAACTACGACCAGATCAGCGATTTCGAGCGCATACGCGACTACGGGCTGCTGGTCGTCTACTCGAACTGGAGTTTTCTCAAAAACGGCCTGAAGGAGAATGATCCTTATCGCAACCGCCGGCTGGGATGGGTGGCCTACGTTGCGGGAAAACGCGAATCACGCCGTCTGATGGGCGATTACATCCTTAAGGAGGACGACCTGCGCAAGCATGTCGTGCACGAGGACGGGACGGCGGCTACGACGTGGACGATTGACCTCCATTATCCCGACCCGAAGAACACGGCAAACTTCCCCGGCATGGAGTTCAAGTCCATCGCCCGGCACAATCCTATCTACCCTTATCCCGTACCCTACCGCTGCCTCTACTCGCGTAATGTCGACAACCTGTTCATGGCCGGCCGCAACATCAGCGTGACGCACGTCGCGCTGGGCACCATCCGCGTGATGCGCACGACAGGCATGCTGGGCGAAGTCGTCGGCATGGCCGCCTCGCTCTGCCACAGGCACGGCGTCAGTCCCCGCGGCGTCTATCAGCGTCACCTGGACGAACTGAAAGCGCTGATGCGCGAAGGCGTCGGCCGCAAGGGTCTCCCCAACAACCAGAAATACAACGAGGGCGGCACGCTCCCCAAACCGCCCTCCGTCAATTGACAATTAACCGTTGATATTGGTTAATGCTCAATTTACCGTTGAACTGTCGCGTTTTCTTTTCAGCGCTTCCAGGAAGTAGTAGTCGGCATAATTGAGCGGCACGTCGATCTCCGAATTGTGGGGGATGCTTCCGACGGAATGTTTCAGCAGGAAATGACCGTTTGTTCCCGGAGCGGCGCGGTAGGCGGGCGAGGCGAGCGAATGTACGATGCTGTCGGCATACGTCGCATAAGATGCGGCGTCCGGCACGTCCATGGCGCTTATGGCGTACAGTGCGGAAGCCATGCAGGCGGCCGACGAGGCGTCGCGCGGCGCGGCAGGTATGTCCGGCGCATCCATGTCCCAGTACGGAATCCGGTCCGGCGGCATGCGGGGGTGGCTGCGCATGAAATCGAACGTCCGTATCGCCTGATCAATATATTTCCGATCCTGCGTTTCGCGGTAGCATATCGCGTAGCCGTAGATTGCCCAGGCCTGGCCGCGGCTCCATGCCGATTCGCGGGCATAGCCCTGCGCCGTGTGACGGCTGCGGACGGAGCCATCGCTCAGGCTGTAATCGACTACATGGTAGCAACTGCCGTCGGGACGGAAACATTCCCGCAGCGTGCGGTCGGCGTGCGAGACGGCCATCCGGTAGAACGTGGAATCGCCCGTGAAGCGGGTTGCGTCGAAGAGCAGCTCCAGGTTCATCATGTTGTCGATTATCACCGGACATTCCCATCCCCTCTCCGACTGCCAGCCGCGATCCACGTTCCACGACTGTATGACGCCCGGCGCTTCACGGAAACGGGTCGACAGCGAACGGGCGGCCTCTATCATCACCTCCCGGTACTCCGGCCGGGCGGTGAGCCTGAAAGCGTTGCCGAAACTGCAGCCTACAATGAAGCCTATGTCATGGTGCCACGTGAGATACCGGGCGTTTACCACGGCTTCCGTATATTTTTTTGCAAGGGGAAGCAGGGTTGAATCGCCGGTGAGTTCATACAGATACCATACCGAGCCGGGGAAAAAGCCGCTCCGCCAGTCGGTATAGTCACAATAGAACACCGAGCCGTCGGCGTTCAGCTTCACGGGATTCAAAACCCGGCCGCTTTCTTCAATCACATCCATGGCGCCCCCGATCTGCCCTCGTGCGAACAGGACGTTTTCCGAAACGAAATCCTGCCGTTCGTCCGTCGCCGGAGTTGCACACGAAAGCAAGGAACAGGAGAGAATCAACATCATAAATCTGTCCATAACCGTAATTTTAACTGAAAATTGAAAATTATTTCCGCCGGTGCGGACTTGCACCTGTATTCATTTTAAAAAAAAATGGGGACAGGGCGTACCCTGCCCCCACGCTATGTCGGGAAAATCAGTTTATCCAGCCCGGAACCTGGACAAGATTGGTATTCATTTGCTGTTCGGTCGACGGAACCGGCCAGCGGTAATAATGCTGCCCGCCCCAGGTATACGTAAACTGCGGCTGCCCCCAGATCTGCTTCAGACCCGATTCCTGCCCGTATTTCGTTTCGTGCAGCGACTGCCAGCGCATCTCGTCGAAGAAATTGACGCCCTCGCCGGCAAACTCCCAGCGGCGTTCATTGCGGATGCGTTCGCGCATGTCCGCCTGGCCGTTCACGTATGTCGATTTCGATGCGTCAGCAGTCTGCAGCGCGGCAACGCCGGCCCTCGCTCTTACCAGGTTCACCAGGTCGACGGCGGACTGGCTGAAACCCTGTTCGTTGATAGCTTCCGCTCTCGACAGGAGGACGTCCGCATACCGAAGCAGGGGTATGTCAATCGGTGAATAGCTGCGGTTCGGTATCTCCGTTGCCCCTTCGGCGACAAATTTGCGGAACAGGTAATAGAAGCGGTTGTTCGTATCCGTCCGCAGGTCGAACGGGTCTGTCGCGTCAAACCCCCTGTACGGCCAGCGCAACGTGTACGTGTAGGTATCGGCTCCGATCGCTCCCACGTATTGCGAATAGGGGGTGACGATCGTGGCCGCCAGGCGCGGGTCGCGGTCTGCGTAAGCCCTGAGGATACGCTCTTCGTTGCCTTCGGGAAGATATTTCGACATGTCGGCGCCCTGGGTATTCGCCATCTGCGCTATTTCCGCCTCCGTCATGTTGTCCCGCAGAAAATAAACCGCCCGTGCGTTCGGCGCCATTTCGTTATATCCCGGCAGGTAATCATTCCAATTGAATTTCGATCCGTCCGCACACTCATACGATTCCACGAAATCGGCGTTTGCAAGGTACGTGTTCCAGCACGAGCCGAACGTTACACGGCTTCCGTAACGGAAACTGAACTCGTTGCCGTATCCCGACTCCGCGATGCACTGCAGCGAGAAAATCATTTCCTCGCTCTGTTCGTTCGCCTCCTTGAACAGCTGCCTGTAACCGCCGTCGAACAATTTATGCCCCACTTCTCCGACTTTTGCAAAATCGGCGTCGGCTTTCGCCCATTCCCGCGTGTACAGATACACCTTGCCCCGCAAGGCATAAGCGGCGGATTTGGTTGCGCGGCCGAAATCGCCGCTACCTTTCTCATACCGGTCGGGGAAATTCGGTTCTCCGATGCAGTCCGTCAGGTCGGCAATGACCGTGTTCCATACGTCGGCTTCCGAATCCTGCCCCTTTGTGAACTCTTCGAGTTCCGTCGGTTCCAGATACAGGGGGACGCCCTTGAAGACGGCATTCAGCTTGAAATAGTAGAAAGCCCTGAGAAATTTGGCTTCGGCCGTGAGCCGCCCCAGTTTTTCCGCGGACAGAGGCGCCCTGTTCAGATTGGCAATCGCATCGTTCGCCCGGTGCACGCCCTCGTAATGATTCACCCAGTAACTCTGAAACAATCCGTTCGACGCCATGATCGATCCCCTTGTAAGGGCATGCTGATCCCGGTTGTCGGCGGAGATGCCGTAGGATTCGTATTCGTAGAGGTCGCCGACTACGGAAGTTGACCGCAACACGTTGTAAATCCCGACGACGCCCTGGTCTGCCAGGTTTTCGGTCGTCCACATGTTACCGGAACTGATTGAACCGTACGGAGACAAATCCATCAGGTTTTCGCGACATCCGGTAAACAATATCACTGATACGGCAAATGCCGGTAAAAGTATTTTATTTAATCGTTTCATATCTTTAATCTTTAAAATGTTATGTTTAAACCAAAGGCAAACTGCCTGAATGAAGTGTAAGCCGCCGGATCGTCCAGTTCCGGATCCTGTCCGGGAAATGAATTGAAGTTAAGCAGGTTTTCACCGGATGCATAAATGCGGAGGCTCTGTGTAAACAGCCTGTTTGCTATATTTTTAGGCAGTGTATACCCGACGGTAAGATTTTTGAATTTCAGGTAATCGCACTTGTACAGGTAAAGCGTACTCGTTTCCGTATTCTGGTACCCGTTTTCGGCTGCTACCAGACGGCCGAATTTTGCATTCAGGTTTGTTCTTGGATCGCCGGGATTCTCCGGGTCGTAGAAGTAATGGTCATTGGCAATCTCCGTAGGAAGACTGACGCCGACGCGTACGGTCGGCGAGTTGTATCCCGTCAGGGATCCCCAGTAACGGCTGAATCCCGTGGCTCCGGCCCAGTTCATGGACATGTCGAATCCCTTGTACGAAGCTGCAAACTGCAGACCAAAAAGATATTTGGGATCTGCCGAGACGCCCTGGAACTCGTTGTCGTATGCACTGCCGTAAATACCGTCTTCGTTTGCGTCGGCGAAAATATAATCCCCGTACCATATTTTATTTTTTGCAGTCGTAAGGTTGGGCATGAACGTGTAACCTTCCGCAATCATGGCGTTCAGCCATTCCATGTCCTGTTCCGTGCGTATCATGCCGTCCTTGGGGCCGCCGTTGATTCCGTCGGCGGCATATCCCTTTCCGCTGCCCTTATATACGCTTTTCAGGTAAAATTCGCTCTTCATTTTACCCTCCACGATGGGAGCGTTGCCGCCGGAAGATACATCCCCGATGTTCGTCTGCCAGACCTTGTTGCCGTTGGCATCGGTCGTCCAGCCTTCCTTAAGCGTCCCCTTGTATTTGTTAATGCTGTTGTCGAAGGCAGTGAAGTTCGCGCTGACGGAATAGTTGAAATCCTTGACATGATCCCTCCATCCGAGCGTAAACTCAACGCCCCGGCTGCTCATTTCCGCGATATTCAGTCGCGGAGCCGTCTTATTTCCTGCCGTAAGGTAAATCCCCGGTCGGTACAGGATACCGGTCGTCTCCTTGACAAAAGCGTCTGCCTCCAGTGTCAGTCTGCTTTTCAACAGGGACACGTCAATACCTATGTTGGTTGTCCGGCTTGATTCCCACGACAGGAGGGAGTTTGCGATGGATGTGGACGACAGGCCCGCCGTCAGCATATTGCCGAGCGGATAGCGCGTGATGCCGTATGTGGACTGATATTCATAATCGCCGACGCTCGTGCCGCCGTTGTTTCCCAACTCGCCGTAGGAGGCGCGCAGTTTGAGATTATCCAGCCATTCGCGCGTATTTTCCATGAACGATTCTTCGGTGATACGCCAGGCGGCGGAGAACGACGGGAAAGTACCCCAGCGATGCTCCTCGTGATAACGTGAATGTCCGTCCCGGCGAATATTGGCCTCGAAAAGATAACGGGATTTGTAGGCGTAGTTGACGCGTCCGAAGAACGAACGGCTTGCGCGGTCGAGCGCTCCTCCCCCGATGCCAACCATTTCCGTGGCGGAGCCGGGCGTTGTTATGCTCTGGTCTATCAATCCGCGCTTCGAACCGTTGTTATAGTATTCATAGTAATACATTTCCTGGTATCCTGCCAGCGCTGCAATGTCATGGTCTTCCGCTATGGTAACATTGTAGTTCAGGAGGTTTTCGAGCGTGGTGGTATAATTGCCGTAATTGTAAAAGTATGTAGACATGACCGACGGACTGGATGCCGGCGATATGATGGCGCCGTCGCTGAAACGTACCAGGTCATGACTGACACCCCAGGAGGTCTCCTCGTCAATCCGGCGACGATAATTCAGATTGAAAGTCCAGCGGAGGCCTTTCATGAAATCAATATGACTGTATAATGTGGTATTGAAACGGGATTCCCGCCTGTCTCCGTCTACGGAGTTTAGTTTCTGAATGATATTATTGGCGGTCGCGCTTTCTTCGGGAGCTTCGGGATAGCCATACTTGCCGTTCCATTCGGGATAAATGCCCGGAGTGGTCGCACGCAGGAAATTATTGGCGTTCCCGAAATCACCCTGATCCTTGTCAATCTGCAAAGCCGAAGTGTTTGTTCCCACCGTAAGCCAGCTGGTCACCTGCGCGTCGATATTGGCGCGAAGCGAATAGCGCTTGATGCCGGTATTGTGAACAAGCCCCTCGTTATCCAGATAACTTGCGGACAGGTTGAATCTTATCTTTTCGGAACCTCCGCCGACCGACAGGTTATGATCGTGTATCATGCCGTTGCCGAACAGCGTCCGCTGCCAGTCCGTATTGGGAAATGCAACGTAGTTCGGCACGCCATTTTCGTTCAGTGCATTCGGGTTTTTCGATTTTTCCCGCCACAGGTCGATCGTCGTCTGCGCGAAATGATTTGCCTGCCCGATATTGACGAACGCTTCATTGACCCATTCCATATAATCGGCATAGTTCGTGAGCTGGTCAATCACATTGGTCGGTTCGGAAAAAGACAGCCGGCCGCTGTAATTTACGCTCAACTGTCCGGTTTTCCCCTTTTTCGTCGTAATCAGAATAACGCCGTTCGCAGCCCTCGACCCGTAAATGGCCGCAGCCGCCGCATCTTTCAAAATAGAAATGCTTTCAATATCCTGCGGTGCAACGGCGTCTATCGTGCCCTCCATGCCATCCACGAGCACAAGGGGATCGGAATTGTTCAGCGTACCCACGCCGCGTATGCGTATAGACGCGCCGTCTTCACCGGGACGGCCGGAGGTCTGCATGACCTGTACGCCAGCGCTTAATCCGGCCAGCGCGCTTGACACGTTCGTGACCGGGCGCGACATCGCCTGTTCCTCAAAATTAACGGAAGAAACGGCGCCCGTCAGGTTCACCTTTTTCTGCGTACCGTAACCGACTACCACTACTTCTTCCAGTTTCTGCGTGTCTTCCAGCAGCGTTATTTCATACGAATCACTTGCCCCGACAGCGATCTCCCGCGTGACGTACCCCATGTAGGAGACGACGATCACGGCGTCGGCTGACACGCCGTTCAGCGTAGCCCTGCCGTCCATGTCGGATATGTTCCCGATCGTGGTTCCCTTTATGGAAACATTTGCGCCCGCAATAGGGCCTGAATCATCCTGAATAATACAGGTAATCGTCCTGCCCGTCTGGGCAGGCTGCATGATACTCTCCGCTCCGGCCATGTCCGACGAATAGCCCGGCATTAACAGCGAGCCGGAAAGCATCAGCGAAAGGGCAATCAGCGCCTTTCTGTAAAAAACAATGTTTTTTTTCATAAAATCAGTTGGTTTAGTTTAACACTCTAATATTTTTATCGTTTTCTTAAAATTAACACAGGCAAAATTACCCCTCCGCACAAAAAGGCATATGCACTTTTTATTCATTTTACCTGCACCATTTGTCCGGAAACGCATTTTTAACGTATCCTCGGCGCACATTCCATACGACGCTGTCCGCATTGACGGTCTTCCGTACCAGCCCGCGGGCTGCTATGACGTTCTCACCTTTTTTAAGATTTACATCATCCCAGGTGAAAACGGCAGGGTCACTGTCCGGACGTTTGAGTCCCAGGCTTTCCCCGTTGACAAACAGTATCAATAGAAAACACGAAATAAACACCGGCAAATGGGATTAATGCCGGGGATATTCCATATAATATCATCGCTGAAGACGTCATCTTCAACGCTGATGACGTCGTCTCTAACGCTGAAGACGTCGTCTCTAACGCTGAAGACGTCGTCTCTAACGCTGAAGACGTCATCTCTAACGCTGAAGACGTCGTCTCTAACGCTGAAGACGTCGTCTCTAACGCTGAAGACGTCGTCTCTAACGCTGAAGACGTCGTCTCTAACGCTGAAGACGTCATCTCTAACGCTGAAGACGTCATCTCTAACGCTGAAGACGTCATCTCTAACGCTGAAGACGTCATCTCTAACGCTGAAGACGTCAT
>JAIRYY010000263.1 GCA_031267485.1 Tannerella sp. | reverse complement strand
GCCGCCGCCGAACGTCTGTACGTCATGCGGAGAAACTACGGCAACGTGATGAACAACCCCTATCTGGCGGAAATCGGCGTGATGGACGCCATCCTCTCGCACCTCAAAGGCGACCTGGCCGACGATACCCTGACCATAGGCGTGGCACACTGGACGGCGAAAATCGAGGCTGCGCTGAACAATCTGGCGCGCCTGATTCGGGAACGCGAAGCGCTGTCGCTCGGCAAACCGCAGGTGACGTTTTCCGGTGTACGCCGCGGCATCGAGCGCGTCTGGCGACAGATCGTCAAGATCGTTAATTCAGGTGCGATGTTGAACGCCTCGCCCGGCTTTGCTGCGTTGATTGACGGACTGAATCCCGAAATCAGGGTGCTCAACGATGAGTTTCACCCCGCCCGTCACGACCTTGCCGCCGCCATACCGTCGCCCATCGAGCCGCAAAAGCATACCGGCCTCCCCTGCACGCCCGTACCCGAAGTTCGGTACGCCACTCCACGGGGCGAAACCGTTGCACTCTCGCTCGGTAAGGACTTCAGCGTTACCTTTAAAAACAACATCAATCCCGGCATGGCCGATTGTACCGTCCGCGGAAAAGGCCATTATAAAGGACGGAGACTGATAACGTTCGTCATCGTGGATTTGTAGGGGGTGGGGACGTCGGCGCGGATTGCGCAGCCAGTTTATTTTGTCCGCAGATTTTCACAGATTTCCATACCCCCCCCCTCAAGAAAATCCTGAAAAATCCGCGTCATCTGCGTGTCGGCTTATTTGCGGGGCTGGCTCAAAAGCCGCATCCCGTCGTCATTGTAAGGAGGAACGACGAGGTGGGATCTCGCAAAGTATAATACGGATTCCGGTTGTTTTTTATTTTCTCGCTTCGCGGATATATCCGAGGGCTTTTTCGCAGAGGCCGGATATAAAAGCCCAGTCGCCTTTTGAGACGGCTTCGCGGGGGAATAGCTTGGATCCCATGCCGACGGCTGTTACGCCTGACTTGAACCATTCCGTGAGATTTTCGCGGGTCGGTTCGACGGCGCCCGTCGCCATAATCATAGCCCAGGGGAGCGGCGCTTTGATATTCTTAACGAAGTCGGGTCCGCCGACGCTGCCGGCTGGGAATATTTTGCACAGGTCGCAGCCGGCCTCCTGTGCGAATCCTATTTCGGATACCGTTCCGCAACCGGGAGTGTAGGGTATGAGCCGGCGGTTGCATACCCTGGCTACTTCGGGATTGAATAGGGGGCCGACTACGAAGTTGGCTCCCATCTGGATGTACAGAGCGGCTGTTGGCGCGTCGACTATGGAGCCGATGCCGAGTATCATTCCGGGACATTCCGCCTGCGCGAACCGCATGAGCTGTGCGAAGACGTACTGTGCGAAGTCGCCGCGGTTGGTGAACTCAAAAGCGCGCACGCCGCCGTCGTAACATGCCCGGAGTACGTTTTTCGCCGTTTCCCGGTCGTTGCTGTAATAAACGGGAACCATTCCCGTGTTTGAAATAGTTTCAAGTGTCTGAAGTTTGTTGAATCGCGCCATATTTCGGTTTTTAAAATTAATTTAGCGCAAAGGAACGAAATATTTGTTTGATTCTAATATTTTTTTGCTACTTTTGTTCAGTTAAATATCATAATAATAATTTAATACCGAAGTTGTCATGATTTATAGAAATTTAATTTTACTGCTTTTAGCAATTTTCATGTCGGCATGTACCGGCAAGAGTGATCTGAGGTTTGTTTCTCTGCAAACCGAGAT
The DNA here is from genome assembly GCA_031267485.1 of Tannerella sp. GTDB lineage: Bacteria > Bacteroidota > Bacteroidia > Bacteroidales > Tannerellaceae > Tannerella. Next base: position 5,000 of record JAIRYY010000263.1, on the reverse strand, counting down.
GCGTGATAATCCCGAAGGATTAAGTACCCTGAAGCCCCGTTTTTCGTGGAAGCTGTCGAGTGAAACAAACAATGTTAAGCAGGAGGCCTATCAGATAGACGTAGCAACGTCTCCTGGAGATTTGAAGTCGGGCGCAAACCTGGTCTGGAGCACCGGCCGTGTTGAATCCGGACAGTCTTTACTTGTAGAATATAACGGAAATACTCTCGAATCGGGCAGGAAATACTACTGGCGTGCGACCGTATGGTCGGACAAGGAAAACCGTACGGTGAGCGGTGTGCAGACCTGGTCGATGTCCCTGCTGAACGACTGGGACTGGAAAGCCCGCTGGATCGGCGTCAACGATGCGGCCGATGTGAAGGTTGTCGAAAACCGTACAATCCTGCCGGCACGGTATCTAAGGACGGATTTCCAGGCCGCAGACAAGGTGAAACGCGCCATACTGTCGGTTTCCGGAGTAGGCTCGTCGGTTTGCTACATCAACGGCAAGGCGGTGAGCGACGACGTCTTCGGTCCGCTGCCAACGTGGTACGACGCCTCGGTCTATTATCTGACGTATGACGTAACAAGTCTGATCCGTAAGGGCGACAATGCCATCGGCGTCGTTCTGGGCAACGGTCGTTTTCTGACAATGCGCGAGCGCGGCATGGTATCCTTCGGCGTACCCCGTCTGATTGCCCAGCTGAATATCGAATATAACAACGGAGAATTTGAGACGGTTACGAGCAACGAATCGTGGAAGGCTACAAATAAAGGGCCGATAAGGGAAAACAATGAGTTTGACGGCGAAAAATACGACGCTCGCCTCGAGTTGGGCAAATGGTCGGAAACCGGTTATGATGCTTCTGCCTGGCAGCAGGCCGAAATAATGGAAGCGCCCAAGGGAAAACTGACGGCACAGCAATCGCCAAGCCTGAAAGTAATGGAAGAAATAAAGGCCGTTTCGGTTAAATCCGCCGGCGAAGGCAGATACATCGTCGACATGGGACAAAACATGGTCGGATGGCTGCAAGTCCGTCTGAAAGGCAAGAAAGACCAACCCCTCACCATGCGTTTTGCCGAAGTACTGAAGGACAACGGAACCGAACTCTACCTCGACAATATAAGAAGCGCCCGTGTGACGGACATTTATACGCCTTCCGCTGACGGCGCCTTTTCGTGGGAGCCGACCTTTACGTATCACGGATTCCAGTTTGCCGAAATATCCGGGCTTGATTACGAACCTGCCGCCGCCGATTTCACCGGGAAAGTCGTCTACGATTACATGGCCACAACCGGCGCCTTTGAATCGTCCAATGAAATGATAAACAAAATATTCAAGAGCGCTTACTGGGGTATACGCGGCAATTATCGCGGAATGCCGACGGATTGTCCGCAGCGCGACGAGCGTCTCGGATGGCTCGGCGACCGCGCCACAGGCGCCTTTGGCGAGAGCTTCCTCTTCAACAACGTGTTGATGTACAACAAATGGCTGCTCGACATCGAAGAATCGATGCGTGAAGACGGCAGCATCTCGGTCGTCTCGCCCCGCTACTGGACCATCTTCAACGACGACGTGACCTGGCCTGCCGCATATTTCTACATTGCCGACATGCTGTATCAGCAGTTCGGCGATTCCCGCTCAATCCGTGAACGTTACCCCTCGATGAAGAAATGGGTACAGCACATGACCGAGACTGCAATGGTGGATTATATCCTGACAAAGGACACTTACGGCGACTGGTGTATGCCTCCCGAATCGCCCGACCTGATACACTCCAAAGACCCGTCGCGCAAAACCGGCGGAGAGGTGCTGAGCACAACCGTATTCTACAGTATTCTGGAGCTGATGCAGAGATTTGCAATGATAAACGGCTCTGCTAAAGACGTCGATCAATATGCCGCGTTGGCAATGAAGGTGAAAGAAGCCTACAATAAGAAGTTTTTCAATGCCGAAACCGGTCAGTACGACAATAATACGGTAACGGCAAATCTGCTTTCCCTGCAGCTCGGCCTCGTGCCCTACGATTCGCAACAAAAGGTGTTTGAAAACATCGTCGATAAGACCAATACCGACTGCAAAGGCCACGTAAGTACCGGCGTACTGGGTATACAGCACCTCATGAGAGGCCTCACCCAGCACGGCGAACTGGAACTGGCTTATCAGATACTGACCAACGAAACGTATCCCTCCTGGGGCTATATGATGAATAACGGCGCCACTACAATCTGGGAGCTATGGAACGGCGATACTGCCGACCCTGCGATGAATTCCCGTAACCATGTCATGTTGCTGGGCGATTTGCTTATCTGGTATTACGAAAATCTGGCAGGCATAAAGAACGATCCCTCGGCTGCAGGATTCAAGAAGATATGGATGGAACCGTCCTTTCCGGAAAAATTAAACTCCGTAAAAGCGTCGTATGATTCGCCTTACGGTCTGATAGAAAGCTCATGGAACCGAAACGGCGATAAACTCGTCTGGGATATTACAGTACCTGTGAACACAAGCGCTACCGTTAAGTTACCTTTAAGATTCGGTATACGCGCCGATACCTCATCTCCGGGCATACTTAGCGTTAACAGCGCCGCCGGCTACATAACCGTGGAATTAGGATCCGGCCGGTATACCCTTAAATCTGAATAACCGTGGATCTGTTTGCGTGGATACGGCCTGCTCTTTAAGTCTTTTTAGAGTGGGCCGTATTTTTATATCGCTTTTTATACGTATTTTTGCACAGAATATTTTTAAAATTTAAAGAAATGAAGTTTTGTTATTTATTTATCAGTTTATTGATTCTATCCGTACCGGTTTGCGCTCAGAATGAACTCAGGTTTGACAAAAACCGTAAGTTTAAAATTGTCCAGATAGCCGATATTCACTATATCGCGGATAATGACGGATGCAGCAGCGTCTTGCCTGCCCTGCAGAGAATCCTTAATACGGAAACGCCGGATCTTGTTATTTTTACGGGCGACCTGATTTACGGTAAACCTGCCGGCAAAAGCATCAGCGAAGTACTGCAAATGGTGTCGGATCATAAAATCCCGTTTGGTATTACTTTTGGAAATCATGATGATGAATTTGGCATGAGCCGTCAAGAGCTGTACGATTTAACCAAAAACATCCCTTACAACTTAACCTCGACGACGGAAGGCCTGACGGGTGTGACGAACTATATCTTGCCGGTGAAATCGTCGGTTTCTGACAGCAGCGCTTTTGTGATATATGTTTTTGATTCCAACGCGTACTCGAAAATAGAAAATCTTGGCGGCTATGACCATATTCACTTCGACCAGATTGCCTGGTATCGTAAGAACAGTCTTCTCTACAGGAAGAATAACGGCGGTAATGCCGTACCGTCGTTTGCTTTTTTCCATATACCGTTGCCCGAATATAATACGGCAGCATCGGATGAAACCGCGATTCTGACGGGCACACGCATGGAAAAAGCATGTGCTTCGGGATTGAACTCCGGTCTGTTTCTGTCAATGAAAGAGATGGGTGACGTGCTGGCAACATTTGCAGGTCATGATCATGATAATGATTATGCGGTTAATTATAACAATATAATGCTCGCTTACGGACGGTTTTCGGGATGTAATACGGTTTACAATAATCTGAAACCTCTGGGCGTGCGCGTTATTGAGCTTTCCGAAGGCTCCGGGAGTTTCCGTACATGGATCCGGCTTAACGGCGGCAGAATAGTAAATGATATACAGTGCCCGGACTTTTTTATGAAGGGAAAGAACTGATTTCCTGTGAGGCTTTTGAGATACTCCACCATCTTACATGAGGCCGCAACTGTTGAGCATCGCGCTATAGTCTGCGGCTTTTTCTTTCAGCGGTTTAGGATAGGCGCGTGAAGAGGATGGCATACGATAACAGCGTAAGCGGCGGTTATTATATACCGTTTCTATATATCCGCCTACGGAAGGCGGCGTGTCAACGCCTAAAACCGCCATTAGCGTATCCGTTGCTTTCTGACCCGTTGTTACTATTGTATTGCATAAAGGTATCTCAGCCAGTAAAGCCGCTATATCCGTTGGTTTGACTGTCTGAAGAAAATTATCGGAGGCATTTCCACGCAGACGAATAACCTCTGTCGCCGTATCATATAAAGCAATACCTTTTTCAGTAAGAAAACTTCTTATTCCGGATTCATCAAAAGTTTTGTTTTCAGCTACGAAATAGTCGGCGTCTTCAAAGAAGATAAGTCCGAAGATGCGCCACATGTCATTCTGAAAGTTGGGATAATAGAAGTTCATAGTCCATCGTGCGCGGGGCGGAGGGAAACTTCCCAGCATCAGAATCGTTGCATTCTGCGGCAGGAATGGTTGTAAAGGATGTTTTTCGGTTTCACCGTTTATCTCAGTTTTGTTTTTTTTCGTTTCCATATTGTCGGACGTTAATTGCAGGAAGTGTATGACAAATAATCTACTTCTGACCGGATTTTGTCAAGTGTATCCAATACAGACAAAAGTAGTAAAAAAATAATTTGCCGTGCAACAAATTTTACGGAATACAGGTAAAAATTCCTTTTGATACATTATTTTTTTCGTTTTTATTTTATTTATAAAAAAAATGCAATATATTTGCAGCACAAATTTCTTTTTAACTCATATATATATGTTCTCTGTGAAAATAAAATATTCTTCCCATTTTGAATTAATTAACATTATTGTGTTGGTTAATTCCGATTATTTCTTAGAGAGAGAGAGAGAGAGAGAGAGACGCAGGCGTATATAAATATTTAAGAATCGCGCATACGCGCGCGCATGAAGCACATTTCCCCATAAATAAAATCAGGGAAAATCACCAGTTTATTTCACACAACATTGTATTTTTGTCCGGCGCTATACATTTTATTATAGTTCCGGCCTGTAACCTCATATCCGTTTTACACACAAAACATCCTGCTATAACTCCGACTAAGCGCGTTTCCGGCATAGTTGGAACCAATGACAAGTTACGGAGGTGCGTCCTATACATTAGGACGCTTCGCCGGGATTTCCGAGAG
>JAIRYY010000245.1 GCA_031267485.1 Tannerella sp. | reverse complement strand
GGGCGTCCCGTTTTTCTGTCCCGTCGGGACAGAATGTTGGTAGAATAATTGACCGCAACCCATTTTCCGCGTGCCGTCAGGTACGCTATGTGACTGTCACCACATTCCGTACCTGACGGCACGGGATTGGAGGTGCATCCGGCGTTTTCTACCGACATTTTGTCCCTGACGGGACAAGGGCGTCCCGTTTTTCTGTCCCGTCGGGACAGAATGTTAGTAGAATAATTGACCGCAACCAATTTCCCGCGTGCCGTCAGGTACGCTATGTGACTGTCACCACATTCCGTACCTGACGGCACGGGGTTGGATGTGCATCCGGCGTTTTCTACCGACATTTTGTCCCTGACGGGACAAGGGCTACCCGTTTTTCTGTCCCGTCGGGACAGAATGTTGGTAGAATAATTGATCGCAACCCATTTCCCGCGTGCCGTCAGGTACGCTATGTGACTGTCACCACATTCCGTACCTAACGGCACGGGGTTGGACAGGCCTCCGGTTTTTTCTACCGACATTCCGTACCTGACGGCACGGCGCTTAAACGTCTCTGAAAATTTTTCTGCCGACGGTTTGTCCCGGCAGGGACAAACCGTGTACTTCCATTTGCTTATAACCATTCTATATTATTTACTTCACGTTACTATGTGAAAAATGTTCCTGCAATATTTTCCGGGCTCAAAGTTTGGCTCTATAACATTTTGTGTGGGTAAGTAGCAGATGTGACCCGGCAAACCGTAACACACTCCATGTCCCGTCATCAGCGAACGCAGTGAAGCAATCCGGGCACAGGCTGTATAAGCCCGGACGGTTGTCAGGCGGCCGCCTGTGACTGGATTGCTTCGTGCCTCGCAATGACGGGGTTGGCCGGAGGTTTTCAACCGGATACGCCGCCCGGTCTATCATTTGAACAAAATGACCCACACGATTCGTTATAGAGCTCAAAGTTTTATGGTGTGAATGTTCCATTGACGGTTATTTTTTTGCCGGCTGCCGGTAGAACGGGAGGGTTATTACTTCGGCGCTGACGCGCCGTCCGCGGACGTCGACCTCAAGCTGCGCGCCCGTTTCCGCCGAATCCGCGCGGACGAGCGCCATGGCGACGGGATATTTTAGATACGGGGCGTGCGTGCCCGATGTCGTGCGTCCGATGAGCGTATCGCCGGAATAGACGTCCTGATGCTCGCGCGCGATGCCGCGTCCGGTGATTTTCAGTCCGATGCGCCTGATTTGCGGCACGCCTCTTTCTTCGAGCGCTTTCTTCCCTATGAAATCGGGTTTTTGCATTTTCACGCCGAAAGCGAGGCCTGTCTCCAGCGGCGATATGTCCCCGTCCATCTCGTGTCCGTAGAGCGGCATGGCGGCTTCGAGGCGCAGCGTGTCGCGCGCGCCCAGGCCGCAGGGCATCAGTCCGGCATCCCTGCCGGTTTCGAGGAGGAGGTTCCACATTGCGGGGGCATCGTCGTTGGAAAGATAGATTTCATAACCGTCCTCGCCGGTATATCCCGTCCGCGAGACCAGGCACGTCATGCCTCCGAGCGGCACGTTTTCCCTGAAAAAGTAGTATTTCGCAGGCAGCGCGCCCTCCGGTGCAAGCCGGCGCATTATCTCTTCCGCACGGGGGCCCTGTATGGCCAGCTGGGCTGTATTGTCCGACACGTCCGCAAGGGCGACGTCGCCGGAGGCGTGCGCTTTCATCCATTCGAAGTCCCGGAGCCTGTTGGCGGCGTTCACGACGACCCGGTATGTTTCTTCATTGAGGCGGTAAACGATGAGGTCGTCCAGGCATCCGCCGCGGTCGTTGCACATCACGCTGTAACGTACCTGGCCGTCCGTCATCGACGTAAAATCGTTTGTCAGCATGTAATTCAGGTTTTCGAGCGCATCCCTGCCGGAGAAGACGATTTCGCCCATGTGCGAGACGTCGAAAAGTCCGGCGGCCGTGCGTACGGCCAGGTGCTCCGCAATAATCCCCGCCGGATACTGTACCGGGAGCAGATAGCCTGCGAATGGGACCATAGTCCCGCCACACGCCACGTGGCAGTCATATAAAGGCGTTTTCATTTGCATGGTTTTTAAGTTTTCTGTTTGCAGATTAAAATTCGATAACAGTCACGCCGCCGCTTTTCTCCCCGGCGTCCGGAGAGACCGTCGCCGGTTCGCCCGTTGCCGCGGCGCTTTGGGGCGGTTTGCGGTTGGCGGCTATTTCCTTGGATTTACGGCTGTACGTGGGTGTTTTCTCCATGAAACCGATGAAGGCGTCGTCGTCCATTTCGTCGGCCGTCAGGACGACAATGCTCGACTGCGAGACGCGGTTTACCTTTATTTTCGTGAACGGGCTTTCGCCGTAGACTCTATTCACGCGTTCTTCATCCCGTTTACGCTGTTCGCTTTCCTTCTGCACTTTCAGTATTTCGTTTTCATCCATTTTTTCCTTCATTTCGGGAATGGCGTCAATGCTGAATCCGGTGGCAATAATCATGAACTTCACTTCCTGTTCCGGCGACAGGGAATCGTCGATTCCGTGTCCCCAGCTCGTATCAATATGCTGGTCGAAGCGGCTCATAAAACCGGTGGCGGAATCATGCAGTTCGTCAATCTTGACATGAGCGTCTTTCCGGTACGAAAGATAGAACAGCACCCGTTTCGCATTGCCAATGTCGTTATTGCTAAGCAGCGGCGAACCAAGCGCTTCCTGAATGGCGTCTTCAAGCCGGTTTTCACCGCGACCGAATCCGTAACTCACCAGCGCGACGCCGCCGTCTTTCATCATTGTCTTCACGTCGTTGAAGTCACGGTTAATCTCGCCTTTTACGGTAATCGTCTCGGCAATGCTTTTAACGGCCATGGCCAGCACCTCGTCCGTTTTTTTGAAAGCTTCGTTCACATCAAGATCGGGATAGCAGTCCACCAGCCGCTGGTTGTTGATAACAATCAGCGAATCCACATTCCGGCTCATTTCCTCGACGGAATCCAGCGCTTTGTTAATGCGCGGAATCATTTCGTAACGGAACGGAATCGTCACGATACCTACCGTCAGAATCCCCCTGTCTTTTGCCATTTTGGCCAGCAGCGGGCTGGCGCCGGAACCCGTTCCGCCTCCCAGTCCGGCGGCAATAAAAACCATCTGCGTGCCGTCGTCGAGAAGTTTTTCCACTTCGGCGGCGCTTTTATTAAAATCCTCTCTTGCCTTTTCAGGTTTTCCGCCGGCGCCCAGGCCGTCGCCCAGCGTGACTTTCACCGGGACATTCACGCCTTGAAACGACTGCCTGTCCGTATTGCAGACGGCAAAATTCACGCCGTGGATACCACATTCATACATATAATTCACGGCATTTACGCCGCCGCCGCCGATTCCAATCACCTTTATGATTTTACTCGAATCTGCCGGGAAACTGTAATTCATTCCTACATTCGTATCCATATTATTCGTTTTTTCCATTTGTCATCGCTGTAAAATTACTGTTCATTCTGTCCCTTAAAAATATCGACGATTAGATCTCTCCAATCGTTTTTTCCCTTTTTTATCCTTTTGGTATGACTTGTGTCGGGTACGGGTACGGGGTCGGGTTCTGTATGGACAGGCTCTACTACATCTTCTCCGCCGTCCGGCGCGACGGGTTCCGGTGTCGCCGGATGCGAAACGCACGGCTCCACGCCTCTGAGCATCAGACTTACGGCCATCATGTACAATGGATTGCCGAGCATCTCGTCGCCGCCCGATATCAGTCCTCCGCGTATGGCGGAAGGGCGCGCTTTGATTTTGAAGCGTTCGCGAATCAGTTCGGGCAGTTTCTTCAGCTCCGAGGCGCATCCGGCGAGCACAATGCCCTGGCTCAGCGCTTTCACGTCGGTCACCTCGCTGATACGCGCATATACGTTTTCGACGATTTCCTTTGCGCGCGCTTCGACAACCACATTAAGGTCGTTCAGCGATATTTCCCGGTTGGCGCTTTCCAGGTCGACCTTTATCTTTTCATCGTCACTTTCATTTCCCGGGATAGCGCTTCCGTATTCCCTTTTCAGTTTTTCCGACACGGTTTCGGTCAGCTGCAGCGAGGTTATGTCGTGCGTAATCAGGTTTCCGCCCAGCGGGATGACGGCCGAATAGAGCAGGTCGCCGTTTTTATAGACTGTGACGGACGTTACGCCGGCGCCGAAGTCAACGAGCGCGCATCCGAGTTCCTTTTCTTCGCTGCTAAGCATCGCGTCGGCCAGCGCCAGCGGCGAGACGACGATGCCGGCAATCGTTTTTCCGCAACGGTCGTGTATGCTTTTCACGATATCCCGGCGGATGGAGTTCCGTCCGATGACAACCTTGTAGTGCGCCTCCAGTTTTTCGCACGGTATGCCGACGGGATTCTTTTCCAGGCGTCCGTCGACGTAATAGGTTGCGGGGGCGATTTCGAGCACGTCCTGCAGGCCGAACTTATGTCTGCCGCACTGTTCGCGGAGCGCCTGAATGTCGTCGGCCGAGACGGTTTCGCCGTCTTTTATCTTTTTCGATTCCACGTGGTTTACAGTCCGGAGCGACTGCCCGCCGACCCCGACATAAACCCTGTCGATATAGCCGCCGTTCAGGCTGCGTTCAAGTTTCCGGACAAGGCTGGCGACATGTTTCTCCGTATTGTCAACATTATAAATGTTCCCTCTGCGGATACACGAAGACGAATCTTCCGTTTCGCACGCGATGACGGAAAACATTCCGTCCGCCTTTTTTTCTCCGACAATCCCCGTTATGTGGGACGTCCCCAAGTCGATAGCTACAATATAATCCCTCATGGCTCTGTTTTTTTACTTTTTGTACACACAATCTGATTCCTGTATTTTAAATTTACAACGCTGTACTTCCCCCATCCCATTTTCGGTATGACCTGTTCGTAGAACAGGCGCAGGCGTTCCAGCTTATTTTCATAATTATCCAGACTTCCTATCAGGATGCGGTGACTGCCCGCACGCGGGACGAGTTCCACATCATCGGCCGACCGGACATAAATCTGCTCTATCTGATTATTCCAGAAATCATCTTTCTGCAGAAACAGCGCAAATTTATACAAACCGGCCGTTGCAAACGTTTTGTCGATGTTTCCGCTTGCGACGGGGACGTAAATGGCCTGCCCCAGTGCGGACGGCATGATATGTCCCGATTTGTCGACATAGTAACTTCCGCCGGAAGTAAACACGCGCAATATAGGCATTTTTTGCGAAACGACAATTTTTATCTTGCCGGAAAGTGTCCGGGTGACATCCGCCGTCTCTATGATTTCGTTTTCAAGAAGTTCATTTTTAATCCGGTGCGTATTAATGCCGTCTCCATTCCCGTTCAGGGGATAAAGGTGCGTCCTTTTCAGGCGGGCGACAATATCGCCGGCTTTCAGGAAATGCTTTTCGAGGCTGTCGGCAATGATTACCTCCACTTCCCGGCACGGAGGATAGGCATACTCCCTGCGTCCGGAAAAGTATGCGGCAACGATGACGTAGGCAGCCAGCAGTGTTGCAAGGACGATATACAGGATTTTCTTCATCATTTATGCGTATTTATGGTTCAACATCCTGCTGATGGGTTCCACAAGGCTGTCGATGTCGCCGGCGCCAAGGGTGAGGAGCACATCCGCGCCTTCCCTTTCGAGCAGGGGCAGGAGTTCGCCTTTCGGGCAAAACGTCCGGTCGGGAATCGTCACTTTGTCGAGAATCATTTCCGGTGTGACGCCGGGAATCGGCGCTTCGCGCGCGGGGTAGATGTCGAGGAGGATAAGCCGGTCGAGCAGCGAGAGCGCGGCGGCAAATCCGGCGGCAAAATCGCGCGTCCGGGTATACAGGTGGGGCTGGAAAACGCCGGTCACACGGCGTCCGCGGTAAAGTTCCCTCACCGACCGGATGCAGCTCTCCAGTTCCTGCGGATGATGGGCGTAATCGTCAATGTATACGGTACGGTCATTTTTGACCCGGAGGTCGAAACGGCGCCGCACGCCGGCAAAGGACTGCATGGCCGTCCGCATTTCTTCCGCCGCGACGCCGTTGAGCAGGGCGACGGCCATTGCCGCCACGCCGTTCTCCACGTTTGTCCTGACGGGGACGCCCGGCCGGACGCCGGCTATGCGAAGTCCCGGCGACACAAAGTCAAAAACCGCCCCGCCGTTCCCGACGCGGATGCCGGAGGCGTGAAAATCGGCCGTTTCGTCGGTCGCCGAATAGGTATAAAACTTCACGCCGGGCTGCAGGGAGGGCGTTATCTCAATCCCTTTTTTCATAATAAGCGCGCCGCCGGGACGTATGAGCGAAGTGAACTTTTCGAAACTTTCGCGGTAAGCCTGCGGCGTGCCGTAAATATCCAGGTGGTCGGGGTCTGCCGATGTGACGACCGCCATGTGGGGCGTCAGGAAATGAAAGGAACGGTCGTACTCGTCCGCCTCGATAACCGTCAGGTCGCTGCGTCCGGAAAGCAGAAGGTTCGTACCGTAATTTTTGAGTATGCCGCCGAGGAAGGCATTGCAGTCCACGGCGGACTGCCGCAGGAGATGGGCGGTCATCGACGAAGTGGTCGTCTTCCCGTGCGTTCCGGCGACGCACAGTCCGCGCGACGAGCCGGTGATAAGCCCAAGCGTCTGCGAGCGCTTCAGCGTTTCGAATCCGTTGCGGCGGAAATACGCCAGTTCGCTGTGCGAATCCGGCACGGCCGGCGTATAGACGGCGAGGGTCGTGTTTTTATCCCGGAACGTTTCCGGTATGCGCGCCTCGTCATCGTCGAAATGAATGGCAGCCCCCTCGGCGATGAGCTCGGCGGTCAGGGCGGAGGGCGTGCGGTCATAACCGGCCACGCGCTTCCCCTTTGCCAGGAAATAGCGTACAAGCGCGCTCATCCCAATGCCTCCGGCGCCTATAAAATAGACGGATGATATGTTATTTAAGTTCATTTTGCTTCAATTATTCCGATGATTTTGTCTACGATTCTTTCCGTACTGTTATACTGGGCGAAAAGGGAGATATGTTCGCTCAGGGAGTGCAGCTGTTCGCTGTTCCCTATCAGTCCTGCCGCCGTGGCGGCCAGCTGCTCCCCGGCCACGCCGTCGGGGATGAGGACGGCCGCGTTATTGTCGGACAGCGCGCGCGCGTTCCTCGTCTGGTGGTCTTCGGACACATTCGGGGAGGGGACGAGAATGGCGGGCTTACCCAAAAGGCACAGTTCCGAAATCGTCCCGGCGCCGGCGCGCGAAACGACCAGGTCGGCGGCAGCGTATGCGTAATCCATGCGCGAAATGAAATCGGAGAACCACAGTCCCCTGCAATCCGCGTCCCGGAGTTCGTCCCTTACCGAATCATAGTAGTTGCGTCCCGTCTGCCATATCACCTGCGTGCCGGCATCCAGCAGCGACCGCAGTCCCCGGAGCACGCCCCGGTTGATAGTGCGGGCGCCGAGACTTCCGCCCACAACCAGCAATACGGGCCGGCCCGTTTCAAGTCCGAAATAATTCATCGCTTCGGGGTCTTTCCCGCGCAGGTCTTCAATATCTTTCCGTACGGGATTGCCTGTTATGACGGTGCGGCCGGCGGGGAAGAACTTATCCATGCCCCTGTATGCGACGCATATTCCGGCAGCCCGTCCGGCAAGCAGCCTGTTCGTCACTCCGGCGTACGAGTTCTGCTCCTGAATCAGCACGGGAACGCGAAGCGAAGACGCTTTCCACAACGTAGGCCCGCTTGCATAACCGCCCACGCCGACGGCAATGTCCGGTTTAAAATCGCGGATAATCTTCCCGGCCATGCGGAGACTCCGGATGAGTCTGATGATGACGCTGAAATTTTTCAGTATGTGCGCACGGTTGAAACCGCACACCGGCAGGCCGAGGATTTCATATCCGGCGGCCGGTACGCGTTCCATTTCCATCCGGCCTTTGGCGCCGACAAACAGAATCTCCGCGTCCGGGAAACGGCGGCGAAGTTCGTTGGCAATCGAGATGGCGGGAAAGATATGCCCTCCTGTTCCGCCTCCGCTTATGATGATTTTGTAATGACTCATTTGTCTGTCTGTTTTTATGAAAGGTTGTCGCCGTTTCCGTTTCCGTCTTCCTCTTCCGCACGGCCGTCGCCGTTCATCTCCACGGCGGCAGCGGCGGTTTCCTCCTCTTCACCGTTTCCTGTTTCGCCGTCCTCATTGCCCATGCCTGCGCTGAAACGGCTTACGCTAAGTATGATTCCGAAACACATGCACGTGAAGACGATGGACGTTCCCCCCTGGCTTATCAGCGGCAGCGGCTGCCCCGTCACGGGTATCAGGTTGACGGCCACGGCCATGTTCAGAAATGCCTGTATGGCAATCTGCAGCCCGCATCCGAGCGCCAGGTATTTGGGGAACAGTTTTTTGCACCGCCGCGCAATGACCGCCACGCGAAACAGCAGGATGACGTACAGCGCCAGAACGCCCCCGCCTCCAATGACAAGCCCCATTTCCTCGATGATAATCGCATAGATAAAGTCGGAGAATGCCACAGGCAGGAAGTCGCGCTGCACGCTGCGTCCCGGCAGGTTCCCGATGATACCGCCGCGGGCAATGGCGATTTTCGCATGGTTCACCTGGAGATTGTCATCGTTCAGCACGTATTTGCTCTCATCCCTGTCCTTGCCGAAATCCTTGATACGCTCGTTCCACGTGACCATCCGGTCCGGCAGATACTTCCCGGCAACGTCCGCGGGCATGTAGCGGACAACGGCAAACGCCAGCCCGCCGAGCAGCAGCAGGATGACAAGCAGCCAGACGAGTTTCTTCGCCGGCGCCTGACCGATAATCATCATCAGGTAACATACGGCGCCCAGCAGGAAAGCGGTGGAGAAGTTTTCGGGCAGAATCAGGGCGCAGGCCAGGCCAACGCCGGAGAGTATAATCCAGAATGTCCTGTCGGGCGTGAACCGTTCCTGTTTGCTCAGCATGAATGCGACGAACACGATGCTCCCGAACTTGGCGAACTCCGACGGCTGGAACGATGCGCCCATGAATGAAATCCAGCGGAGGGCGTCGTTTTTGCTGACGCCGGCGCATAGCGTGACTATCAGCAGGATGATAGCGCAGGGCAGGATGATAATCGCCGCGGAAAAGTACCGGCTCGGGATGTTGTGCAGCGCCAGGACGGCCATGAAACCGATGAAAAGAAACCAGGCGTGCCGCATGATTGGCGACCAGAAATAAACGGCCTTGTAGGCCAGCGTGCTCGTCGCGCTGTATACTTCGACGATTGAAACGAGGCACAGGAACATGTAAATAACCCATATCGTGCGGTCGCCCTTGAACAGTTTGTTTGCCAATTCCATAACTGCCGGTTTTTACAGGTTACGGACACAGGCCTTGAACTGTTCGCCCCGGTCCTCATAGTTTTTAAACAGGTCGAAACTCGCGCAGCAGGGCGACAGCAGCACCGTATCGCCCTTTATGGCCAGCCTGTAGGCCGCCTGCACTGCTTCCTCCATCGAGCGGGCGTCTTCAATCTGCGGCGCTTTCCCGTCGAAAAACGCGTGCAGCCGGCTGTTGTCTGCCCCGAGGAAAATCAGCGCGCGCACTTTTTTCCTGACGAGGGCTTCTATTTCGGAATAGTCGTTGCCCTTGTCCGTACCTCCGAGAATGAGCACCAGCGGAGTGTTTATGCTTTGCAGGGCATACCAGCACGAATTGACGTTTGTCGCTTTCGAGTCGTTGACGTAATCAACGCCCCGCACGCGGGTGACCATTTCCAGGCGATGCTCCACGCCGCAAAAATCGCTCAGCGACGCACGGATTTTCTCGTCGCGTATGTCCATCACTTTCGCCGCGATGCCCGACGCCAGCGAGTTGTACAGATTGTGCGTCCCCCGGAGGGATAATAAGTTTTTGTTCATTGTATATGTACCTTTTAATGTTTCCAAAATAACCGTTCCGTCTTTCACGTAGCCTTTCACGCCCGGCCCGGGGTTTTCCGCGAACGGATACAGCGCGGCCCCCGGTTTGAATTTCTCAATGCCCGCCTTTATCACCGGGTCGTCATTCCAGAAAATAAAGGCGTCCGCCGCCGTCTGGTTTCTGACAATCCTGAATTTGGCGCCGGCATATTCCTGAAAGCTGTAATGATAGCGGTCCAGGTGGTCCGGCGTGATATTCAGCAAAACCGCCACATCCGCCCGGAAGTCGTACATGTTGTCCAGTTGAAAGCTGCTAAGCTCCACGACATAGTACGGGTGGGGATTTTCGGCCACCTGCCAGGCCAGGCTGCGGCCCACGTTTCCGGCCAGTCCGGCGTCCAGTCCGGCGTCCGTAAGGATGTGATGCGTGAGCATCGTCGTCGTCGTTTTACCGTTACTGCCCGTTATGCAAATCATTTTCGAATCCGTATAACGCCCGGCAAATTCGATTTCCGACAGGATGCGTATCTTTTTCTCCGTTATTTTCCGGACAATGGGGGCGGTGTCGGGTATGCCGGGGCTTTTTATCACTTCGCCGGCGTCGAGTATTTTCCGTTCCGTATGCGTCCCTTCTTCCCATTCCACTTCATGTTCGTCGAGTATTTTCGCGTACTCCGGCCTGACGGTCGACGAGTCGGAGACGAAGACGTCAAAGCCCATTTTCCTCGCCAGCGCCGCAGCTCCGACGCCGCTCTCTCCCGCTCCCAGTATGACAATCCTGCTGTTCATTTCCTTATCTTATTTTTAATGTGACAAGCGTTAACACTGCCAGAATAATTCCAATCAGCCAGAAGCGCACGACCAGCTTCGATTCCGGCACGACGGTGTAGGGGCGCTGTATCAGCGCCTGTATGCCGCCATTGCCCGGCCGCTGGAAGTGGTGATGCAATGGCGTCATCTTGAAGATGCGGCGGCCCTCGCCGTATCTCTTTTTCGTGTACTTGAAATAAAATACCTGGACGACCACGGAGAGGTTCTCGACCATGAAGATGCCGCAGATAATCGGTATCAGCAGTTCCTTGCGGATGATAATCGCAAAGACGGCAATGATGCCGCCCAGCGTGAGGCTTCCCGTATCGCCCATGAACACCTGGGCGGGATACGAATTATACCACAGGAAACCGATGGTGGCGCCGATAAAGGCGGCCGCAAAGACGACGAGTTCCTCCGTCCCGGGCAGGAACATGATGTTGAGGAAGGAGGCAAACTTGATATGCGCCGACATGTACGCCAATATCCCCAGCGCCACGCCCATAATGGCCGAGCTGCCCGCCGCCAGCCCGTCCAGTCCGTCCGTGAGATTCGCCCCGTTGGAGACTGCCGTCACGATGAAGATGACAATCAGCACGAAGAACAGCCAGGTCACTTCCTCCCGGTATGGGCCTGCCCACGATGCCAGCCAGGCATAATCGAAGTTGTTGCTTTTGAAGAACGGGATGGTGGTCTTCGTCGATTTCATTTCCGACGGGTGAATCTGCACTTCTTCTATCTCGTTTTCGCTGTTGGTGATTTCCATGTTTTCGCGGATGACGGCATTCGGACTTAAATAAAGCGTCATGCCGACAATCAGCCCCAGACCTATCTGCGCCACAATCTTGAACTTCCCCTGCACGCCTTCCTTGTCTTTCCGGAACACTTTTATATAGTCGTCCGCGAAGCCCAGCGTTCCCAGCCACAGGGTGGTAATGAGCATCAGCAGGATATAGATGTTGTTGAGACGGGCGAAGAGCAGTACGGGCAGCAGAATGGAGATGATGATGATGATTCCTCCCATGGTAGGGGTGCCTTTCTTGCTCATCTGTCCCTCCAGCCCAAGGTTACGCACCGTTTCGCCGATTTGCAGCCGCTGCAGTATATCAATGATACGCCGCCCTATCATCGTCGAAATGAAGAGCGCCGTTACAACAGCTATCCCCGAACGGAACGATATGTACTTGAACATACCGGCCCCCGGAATATCTATCTGATCCAAATAAGCAAACAAATCGTACAGCATAAGTTTGTTAGTGATTAGTGATTAATGATTAATTGTAGGGGCGCCCCTGTGTGGGCGCCCGTAATGATTAATGACGGGGATTCCATTCTCCATATTCCATATTCCATTTTCCATTCTCCATTCTCCATTCTCAATTCTCCATTAAGCGAACTATTTCTTCCCGGTCGTCAAAATGATGTTTCACGCCTTTGATTTCCTGATCATCTTCGTGTCCTTTTCCGGCAACGAGTATCACATCTCCTTTCCGGGCAATTGCGACGGCCGTTTTGATAGCCTGCCTGCGGTCTGCGATGCAGAGCGTTCGTTCCCTGTCGTCCGCGTTCAAGCCGGCCAGCATGTCGTTGATGATGGCTTCCGGCTCTTCGAAGCGCGGATTGTCGGACGTAAGTATCAGGTGGTCGCTCTGACGGGCGGCTTCTTTCGCCATCAGGGGACGTTTCCCCGCGTCGCGATTCCCTCCCGCCCCTACAACCGTGATGACGCGTCCATCGCCGGCGAGCGCTTCCCGGATGCCGCCGAGCACATTCTCCAGGGCGTCGGGCGTATGCGCATAATCGACAATTGCCGTAACGCCCTGCGGCAAAGGTATCGTCTCGAACCGTCCGGCCACGGGGTGCAGCGTGCTCAGGGCGACCAGCGCCGCCTCCGGGTCTTCGCCCAGCGCGACGGCGGCGCCGTAGACGGCCAGCAGATTGGCGGCATTGAAACGGCCTGCAAAGCAGGTATAGACATCGCGCCCGTTCACCGTCATTTCCGTACCCTCAAAATGCGCCTCTATTATCCTGCCCTTGAAATCGGCCGGCGTGCGCAACGAGTAGGTCAGTTTGCGCGCCGGCGTGTTCTGCAGCATAACCATCCCCGATTTGTCATCGACATTCGTCAGGGCAAACGCGGATGCGGGCAGGGCGTCAAAGAATTTTTTCTTGGCTTTCAGATACTTCTCCATTGTTTCATGATAGTCCAAATGGTCGCGCGTGAGGTTCGTGAAAATCCCCCCGTCGAATGCCAGCCCGCTTATCCGTTTCTGGTCTATCGCATGGGAACTGACTTCCATAAAGACATATTCGCATCCGGCGTCGACCATTTCCGCCATCAGGCGATTGAGGGTAAGCGGGTCGGGCGTCGTATGCGCCGTGGGGATAGCCTCGCCGTCAATATAGTTGCATACGGTGGAAAACAGTCCGGCTTTATATCCCATTTTGCGAAAGAGATTGTACAGCAGGGTGGCAATGGTCGTTTTCCCGTTCGTACCCGTAACGCCCACGAGCGTCAGCCGCTCCGACGGTTTCCCGTACCACGCCGAGGCGATACGCCCCAACGCGTCAGCCGAATCAGGCGTTTCTATCATTGAAAGTTGAGCATTGAA
>JAIRYY010000228.1 GCA_031267485.1 Tannerella sp. | reverse complement strand
CGCCAATTTGTAGACGTAAGCTGTCTTATCCACATATACGAATCCGCCTGTGCGGAGTTTTTCAAAATCCTGTATCCCTACCGGTAATTTTCTCATTTCATCCATAGCTTGTCGTTTTTATGTTTCGACCTCAAAGGTAGGAAATTAATTGATAATTGATAATTGATAATTGATAATTAAATATCCGTCCGTCGTTTTCCTGCCGTGTTCGAGCAGTGAAACGGTTCCGCAGGCGCGGGCTACAAGTCCCACACCTGCGGATTACGCCTGTGCCCGGATTGCTTCACTTCGTTCGCAATGACGGAGCATAGCAATGCACATAATCATGCCGCGTGAAGTATAATTTTTAATTGCCAATCACCGCCACGTATCCGCCGGCTTTGGCCAGTTTCACTTTCAGAGGCTTGCCGGAGTCGATGGATTTCGCCGCCTTCCGGATGTTCTTCGGATTACGGTTGGCATCTTTGGCGTCTTCCCATACCTCAATCCTGTATTTGCCGGCGGAGAGGAACGGCGAGAGGTCGAGCGTCACTTCGCGTTCCTCGCTGCTGTTCAGCACGCCGATGAACCATTTGTCGCCCGACCGCTTTGCTATCGCCACGTGGGTGTCGGGCGTGCCGCCGAGGAAACGGATGTCGTCCCATACGGTGGGGACGATTTTAAGAAAGTCCGCTCCGGGCTGTCCGAGGACAAACGAGGGATGTTCGCACACGACCGTATAGGGGCTTTCGTAGACGACAAACTTGGCCAGCTCGGCGGCGCGGGTGTTGGCTACCAGAGCGGGCTGCTGAGGTTTGAACTTTTCGGCGGTCACGTTGTTGAAGCCGCCCGGCGTGTAGTCCATCTGACCGGCCAGCATGCGGGTGTAGGCGAGTTTCACGGTGTGTTCGGGGTTCATGCGCGTGCCGAACTTGTAGTACTCGTTGCCCATCACGCCTTCGCGCGTGAGCATGTTCGGCCACGTGCGGATGATGCCGTCGGGCTTGTAGGCGCCGTGGAAGTCGACCAGCAGGCGGTTGTCGGCCGCACAGCGGATGATGTCGTGATACCAGTTCACCATTTCCTGGTCGTCGCGGTCCATAAAGTCAATCTTGACGCCCGCGACGCCCCATTCCCGAAACAGCGGGAAAGCTTTCTTGTAGGCGTCGTTGCGGTTCACGTCCGTGCTGTAGAGCCAGAGCCAGATGCGCACGTTCTTCGAGCGGGCGTACGACAGGATTTCGGGCATGCTGATTTGCGGCGCGGGCGTGCAGATGTCGGCTTCAGGACGGTTGAACGGCCCGTACCACTGCCAGTCGACCAGCATGTAGGGCCAGCCCATTTCGGATGCAAAGTCGATATACTCTTTGATGACGGGCATTTCCATCTTCACCTCCCCGCTCCACCAGTGGTCCCAGGCGCTCAGTCCCGGTTTAATCCATGACGGGTCGGCAATGGCGCAGGGCGGATTCAGGTTCTGTATGATTTCCGATTCAATCAGCGTGCCGGGTGAATTGCCGATCATGATAACCCGCCAGGGGCTTTGGGCATCGTCGGCAAAGCGTACTTTTACGTTATGTTCGCCTGCGCTTTCGCCTGGCAGGGGCGCCAGTTTGGTCGTCAGATGATTCCTGTGGCCGTCCGTGCCGATATAGAACGCGGCGAAGTCGTTGATCTCCGCTTCCGTAATGGCTACCCAGCAGTCGTCGGCATACTTCATCAGGAAAGGCATCCCGGCAATCGTCTGTTCCGTCACGTAATCCAGCGTCTGCCGGTAAAACTCCGCCTCGTTCGACGTGGCATACTTCCCGTATTCCACCACCCACGCATCCGGGTTGCCGGGGATACAGAACGTGGTCAGCTCTTTCGTTATCTGACGGTTGCCGATGCGTTCGCTGCGGTAGAGTTTGTAGCGGAACGCAACGCCGTCGTCGTACACGCGGAAGACGATGTCCATCCGCCGGCGGCTGTCCGACCGTTCTTCCGTAACCAGCGTCAGCTCGTTGTATGAGTCCGTAATCTCCGCATGTTTGCTCCGCACGGCGGGCTTCCACATCTCGCTGTGCGACGCGGGAACGGCGCTGACGACCCGCAGGTCTTTCTGCAAATCCGGCTCGTCCCGGAAACTGAATCCGAGGTCGGATTTCTCCACGACTGTCCGTCCGCCGAAAGCGACGGAATACCGGATTTGTTCTCCCTCTTCTATCTTCACCTCAATCAGTTTATCGGGAGAGGAGACCGTGTAGGACTGTGCGTTAGACAGTCCGGCCATGCACATAAAGGCAATGGCTAATGATAATTTTTCATGTTTCATAATCTGTGTGTTATTTAAAATTTTTTGCCGTTCATATCCGGAAATGCTGTTTCGACGACATTACCGTAACCGCTATCCGGTGACCTGTAACCAATAAATTAATATGGCGAGAATTACCATTGCCAAAAGACGGCTAAATTTTTAAATGTATTTGGCACGCAGATAACGCAGACTGTATGGATGAACGCAGATTGTCAAATGACTTCAAGCTAATTGAGCCGTATGAAAAACGTGCGAAAATCCGTTCAATCCGCGTCATCTGTGTGCTTTTAATTATCGCTTGATGAAACTGACGGTCATGTCAATCACATTCAGCTCGATGCGGAAATTACCCGCTTCTTTCAGTACCCATTTGTTGTCCGGCTGTCCGCCGGGCACGAAAATGACGCGGTTGTCGTCAATGCCCGCTCCGCCTGCGGCAGGCATGAGATAGTCGCATCCCCAGTCGCCTTTCTTCAGCGGGAACTTTAGTTCTCCGACATTCAATGCGCCTTCGTATGTGAAAAGTTCGGGCGTCAGCATATTCCATTCCATCGGCGTCGGGTTGTTGATATCCCATCCGGCGGGGGAGGCGTCGCCTACCATCCATACATTTTCGTAAGGGAGAGAGGCATGGGCGATTGTCATTTCTTCCGTGTTCACGTAGATTGAATGGGGGCCTGCCCTGTCCACCGTAAACAGAATGTCCGGGTCGCTGTCCGCCGTGCGGTAAACCAGCGTGCGTTCGTCCGTTCCCCTGTTGTAGGACGGCAGAGGGTCATTCCGGTTCAGGATGAATTTGAAGTTCCCTGCTTCCAGGTCGCCTTTCCATGTGTATTCTTTATTGAATGAAAGGACATTGAGGGTGATTGCCCCGGCCGGAGTCGCACTTCCCGTCAGGTAAAGATTTACGGGGGCTATGGCATAGCTCGTCACCATCACGGTCGTTTTGGAAACTTCCGGCTTCATGTATACCGGATAAACCGTGACGTCCGCAATCACTTCCGCTTCCAGTTCCACCGTTTCTCCGGGCATTTTTTTCCATAAATCGACAATCAGGCTGTTCAGCTCCTCATGCGTGAAACCGGCGGAACGCTGATTCGCATCCAGTTTCCGTTTCGGGGTGGCAGTCTGGAAATTATTGTTCGCCACATCCATTTTGAAATAATACGTGAGTTCCGTTCCCGGTCCACGGTCGGCCGCATCTCCCCATTCGAATGTCAGGGCGATCTGCTCCTTTCTGTTCTCTTCCAATACGACGGCCTCTGCGGACGGTTTGATGTTCATGACGTCTTCCGGCGTTTCCACGGTGAAATGCTCATAGTAGTCTTCCTTGCATGCCGCGAACAAGAGCAACAGCAATAAATATTTGGCAAAATTCTTCATACATTATTATTATTATCGTTATTATTCTTACCAGAACTTGTTTTGAACCAGGTTTGGATTGTTGTCAATATACGTCTGGCTGATTGGCCACAGATACATCTTCCTGTGGAAGACGTTGTTCATGATGACCGTGCGCTGGTAGAATGTTTCCCGCGTTTCTCCCCAGGGGTTTGTTCCCATGGTCGGTTCCTCGCCGAAAACCTTTTCCGCGATTTTCCACCTGCGCATGTCGTTGTAGCGGATATTGCTTTCAAAGGAAAACTCCACGCGCCGTTCCTGGCGGATAGCATCCCTGACTTTATCCTGATTGCCCAGAAGACTTTCCGGTATGCCCGGAATCCCGGCGCGTTCGCGGACTAAATTCACGTATTTCAATATCTCCGGGTTATTGGGCTCACATTCATTCAGGGCTTCGGCGTAATTCAGATAGATGTTCGCCAGGCGCATGATGATTCCGGGCCGGTAAGGATAGGTGCCTTCCCGCGGATAATCTTCGGGGCTTACCGCTTTCCGGGAGTGTGTCCCGCACTGCGGCGAGTCGTGGCTCGGCCTGCCGTCCATTCCGCCGTTCATGTACTGCGTGTTCCTGCCCGCGGAGGGGATATACTGATTGTTGAAACGGATACTTATATAGAAACGGGGCTCACGGTTGGCGTACATGTTGTATATGTCACGGTTCACGACCATACCGGGTATCCGCTCCGGGCCTGCCTGGTTATAGGACGTATGTTCGTAATAAATCGGCTCCTCAGTGAATCCGTTTTCCACATAGCCGCTCCCGGGATCCGTTACAGGCAGTCCGTTCCGCATAAAAAACTGGTCTACCAGGTTCTGTGTGGCGGCGACGAAGCCGCTTCCTCCGGCTCCCCTCGGAAAACTGACATCCACATAGTACGTGATGCCCGGACGGACAAAGATAAGTTCCCTGTTCGTTTCACCTGTTGTCAGGAACAGGTCCTGGAAAGATAAAAACGGGTCAATCTCGCCGTCGGTATGCCGTCTGACATAAAGGCTGTATACGCCCCTCTCCGCAACATCCAGGAAATCGCGGCAGGCATTTGCCGCGCGTTTCCATTTGCTCGCGTCGTAAGCCTGCGGAAACAGGTGCGTACCGTCGGGATTGACCATGTCGGCATAATCCGGGTTACCGTTGAACAGAGGACTTGCAGCAAACAGCAGCATGTCTGCCCTGAAAGCCAGGCATATTCCTTTGGTAGGCCGTCCGAAATCAATTCTTTCTTCGGCAAGTCTGTCGGGGAAAAACCCGCTCAGTTCGAGCAGTTCCCTGTCGAGCCAGTCCACTATTTCGTCCAGGGGCGTTCGGCTTTTCATCATGTCTTCAACCTGTGTGTCGGAAGATATGAGTTCGGTCACCAGCGGGAACGGGCCGTAATAGGAAAGCAGGCGCGCGTAATAGTAGGCAATCAGGAAACGCGCCTCCATCTTCATGGACGTTACCATTTCTTCGGTCAACAGCTGGTCGGGCAACGCCCGCGCTTCATTGATGAAGATGTACGCCGCACGGACGGACCTGTAAGTCTGATCCCAGATATTTGTGCCCATATTGCTCAGCGGGCTCCAGTTTCCCTGTCGCGCGGAAATGGGAAAAGGATTGATCCACTGCGCCAGCTCGATCGAAATAAAAGCATCGTCCGACAGATTCCGGACAATATTGGTTTCATCCGAGTAACCGGATGAAAATATCTGGTTGTAGCATCTTGCCAGCCACTCTTCCATGCGCCTTTTGTCGGTGAATACCATTTCCTGCGTCAGCATGTCGTCCGGTTGCTTGTCAAGAAAATCCGCACAGGACGTCCAAACCGGAAGGACGACGGCTATTGTCAGCATATATAAAATTATTTTTTTCATATGGTGTGAAATAAATTAAGTTTGTTTATAAATTACCCGTTAAAACATTATTTCCGCTCCTATGGAATAAACGCGCATGGTGGGGTACTTCAGGCCCGTCGTGGTATCTATTTCCGGGTCCCACATGTCGAACGACGCCCACGTCAGGAGGTTCGTTCCGCGGAGGAATATCCGCATGTTGCGTGCGGCCAGGCTGTTCTTTACGGCGCGGGGGAAAGTGTATCCGACTTCCAGGTTTTTCAGGCGCATGTAGCTTGCGTCCCGCAGCCACCAGGTCGAACTCTGCTTGTTGTGATCCAGGTCGAAGATGGACAGGCGCGGCCAGAAGACGTCCTGGCGGGGATTCTCCGGCGTCCAGCGATCATCCACATTTGCATAAATGTTTCCAATGCCTCCGCCCCCGCTTCCGGGAAGAAACGTGCTGCCGCCCAGTACGGTTGAAACGTTTCCGCTTCCCTGAAAAAAGATGCCGAAGTCGACATTCCGGTATTGCGTGTTCAGGCCGAAACCATATACGGCCTCAGGCACCGAGGGGTTTCCGATCGGACAGTTGTCAAGGGCGTCGATTCTGCCGTCGTCGTTCAAATCCTTGTACCTGATGTCTCCCGGCTTAACCACGCCGAAAGACGGGACGGGCAGTTCAGGATTCAGTTGTCCGTCCGCCATGAAATCGTCGTCCGCATACAGGCCGAGGGCAATAAGCCCGAAGTTCTGGTTCATCGAACGTCCGGTCTGCGCGCGGGTCGAATTTTTAAGATTTTCCGGTTCGTCATACTCGGTCACCGTATTCCGGGCGTACGTGAAATTGCCCCGCACGGAAAGCAGCAATTCCCGGTTGAAGCGGTGATTTACTTCCAGGCTCATATCAATGCCCTGGTTTTCAACTTTACCGAAATTCGCATACGGCATGTTGTTGTATCCTGCAATTTCCGGTATCGTCTTGCGCCGCATGAAAATATTGCTGCGGTATTCCTTAAACAGGTCGACCTGCAGATTGATGCTGTTGAAGAGGCCAAGCTCAATGCCGGCGTTCAGTTTTTCGGCCGTCTCCCACGTCAGGCCGGGTATTCCGAAATGTTCCTCCTGCAAGCCGTTGCGCGACTGTTCTCCCAGATAGCCCCACGAGTAACCGCCGGCGCTTGATATGGTCGGGATATAGGCAAAACGCCGTTCGACTTCATTGTCGCTGTTGACGATTTTATCGTTGCCGACCATTCCCCACGAAACCCTGAACTTGAGTTTGGAGAGCGTTTTCACATAATCGCTCATGAACGGTTCGTTCGTCATCATCCACCCGGCGGCAATCGAGGGGAAGAAGCCGAACCGGTGTCCCTTCATGAAATTTTCAGACCCGTTGTACCCGAAATTGGCTTCCGCAAAATACAGGTCGCGGAAAGCGTACGACACGCGTCCCGCAATACCCTGATTCCGGTATGGGAGCGAGTTTATGGAATTTTTGGCTTCAAACGTCACATAATCCCGCATGTTGTAAAGGAAAAGCGCGCCGACGGTATGGTCGCCGAAGCGCCGGCTGTAATTCAGCTGCGTTTCGAAGTATACCGAACGGTTTCCGCCTTTGTTCGAGTTGTTGTATCCGAGAAATTCCTGTCCCTCGTTCAATATGGAGGTCAGCAGGTTGCCCTCGTCGTCGCGCCCGTAAGCCTGATAGTGGGACGGCGTTTTTGTCCTGGCAATTTCCGAATAGTTATACGAATCGAATGAAAAAAGCGCTTTCGCGTTCATCCCGTCGAGAACTTTCCACAGTTTGCCGATGTCCTGCGTCAGGCCGACCGTCGATTCGAGCTTGTTACGGTAATTTTTCACAAACCCCATCTGCGTCGCCATCACCCACGGATTAAGTCCGTTAGGCCTGCTGGCAAGCTGCCCGTTGGAATATTTTACAGGATGCAGAATCGGATTGGCGCTGAAAGACCAGTTGAGAATATCGTCCGTACCGCGTCCGGGCGCGTTCCTGTCCTGTATATATCCCCCGATACTGACGTTCAGGACGGTCGACTGCGTCAGGTTGATGTTCACATTGTTGCGCACATTGTAGCGCGACAGTCCGAGTTTGGAATTGTACGCCGTCTCCGGGTCGACGGAAAGGATACCCTGTTCGCCGAAATAGGACACAATCAGGCTGTAGCGCAGCAGTTCCGTACCGCCGTTGACGCTGACGCTCACCCGCTGGTTGCGGGCATAATCGTTCGTCACCGCATCCAGCCAGTTGACGTTCGGGAAGAAATCCGGGTCGGCTCTGTTCCGCGTCTTTTCGATGGCGTCCGGCAGATACGAGAGTTCCATGCCGGCAAGCGTCCGCGCCGCATTGATGACCTCCATGTATTTGGCGCCGTCGACAAACGAGGGAAGCTGCGTCGGTTCGGAAATGCCGTATTCCCCCCTCACGCTGACGCGCGGCGTCCCGATTTGTCCCTGCGGCGTCTGTATCAGGATAACGCCGTTCGCGCCCCTGACGCCATATACCGCAGTCGCCGTAGCGTCTTTCAGTATCGAAAAGGATTCTATTTCGTCCGGGCTGATATCATTCAGGTCTCTTTCTATGCCGTCTATCAGCACCAGAGGCTTTGAATTGGCGCCGAACGTGCTGATTCCGCGAATCCAGAAATCCGACCCGTCGTATCCCGGCTCTCCCGAACGCTGTACGGCGATGATGCCGGCCATCTGTCCGGCCAGATTATTGGTGACCGTACGCGACTGGCTGATTTTTAACAGCGCCGGCTGTATCGTCGTGATTGCGCCAATCACGCTTTCCCGCTTCTGCGAACCGTAGCCGACGACAACGACCTCCTCCAGCCCCTGGGTGTCTTCTTCCATCCTGACGTTGATTACGGTCTGGTCGTTCACCCGTATTTCCTGCGGCTTGAAGCCTATGTACGTGAACTTGAGGACGGAACTGGCATTGGCGACATTGTAAATGCTGTACTCGCCGTCCATGTTCGTGACCGAGATATTGTTCGTCCCGGTCTCCTGGACGTTGACTCCGGGCAGCGGTTCTCCCTGACTGTCGAGCACGGCGCCGACAATTTTCAGTCTTGTTCTGTCGTCCTGCTGCAGGCGTTCCGTTTTCCTGCTCAGTACGATTTTCCGGTTTACAATCGTGTAGGATATGCCCGAATCCCTGAAAATCCTTTCCAGCACGTTTTCCAGCCTTTCCCGGTCGACAGTCAGTGAAATCAGTTTCTTTGAATCAAGCACATTGCTGCTGTATACAAACGTATATTCCGTCTGTTTCTCCAGCTCTTCCAGCGCTTCAGGAATCGTACCTCTCTTTATGTCGAGGGATACGTACTGGGAATGAACATTCCCGGCAAACAACAGTCCCATATTAAGGAACGAAAAGAAAATAATCAGTCTCATACACAGTGGAACTTTAATGAGGAGAAGACATGCTTTCTCTCCCATAATTTTTAAGATTAATTTTTTATTCATACATTTGAACTCCTTTTTTTTAAAAATTCTTTTATTTATCGGTCACAGACCATTCATGAAGGTTTTTTTCGGTGCGGGGAGATGTGACAGCATTTTCCCGCACTCTTTTTTTTTTTTACTGATTTCGTGTCTTATTCCATAGGCAGGCAATTTTTTTTCGGTTATATAATCGGACGGCTATTCAGAAAGCAGGACATTGTACGGCACATCGCTCCGGCTGTCATTTTTTATGATAGCGCAGTTCAGTCCCGTCGCAAGCCTGATGTATTCCATTGTAATATCCAGCGGCTCGTCCGTTATTTTAAGTGTGATTTTCACATTCTCTCCGTTGATGTTCGTCGATTCAAAGTGTGCATTATAGTGACGGCTCAACGTTTTCAGCGCTTCCGGCAAAGGCGTTTCCCGGAAAGCAATGATTCCATTCTTCCACATCGCGTCTTCCTCTCCCGTGACGGGCAGAACCTCCAGGCGTTCGCCCTGCCGCACGGCTTTCTCCTTCGGATGAAGTATCACTTCGCAGTCATGTTCCGCCATGCTCACTTTCAGTTTCCCCGCCGTCAGCGACACGACGGCTTCATCGTCATATACTTTCATGTTGAATTTTGTTCCCAGGACGGTAGCTTCCAGAGACGCGCCCTTTACGATGAAATGTTTTTCGTCATCCCGCGCCACTTCAAAATAACCCTCCCCGTCCAGCCGGACAGTCCTGTCGTTCCTTGAAAAACTGACGGGATACGTAAACTTGCTTTTCGAATTGAGCCACACCTTTGTCCCGTCGCTCAGCGTCAGCGAGACGCGCTGCCCGGCAGGAACCTCCACGATATTGAACGTGGTTTCCCGGTTTTCCGTTTTGAAAAACCGGGATGCGCCGTAGGACAGAACGCCCAGGATAAGCGCTGCCGCGGCGTATTTCAGGAAGCCCGTCAACAATCGCCGGTTCCCGCGCCGCTGCCGCAACTTCCGCCGGGACATAAAACGGTTGTAAGCCGATTCAATTTCGCGCCTGTCCGAAAATCGCAATTCATCCTTCAGACTCCAGACGCGCTCGGCCTCAAAAAGCCACTCCCTGTTCGCCTCGTCCGCTTCAATCCACTCATTCACCCGACGGATATCATCCGGCGTGCATCGTTTCGACAAAAAACGTATTAACAACTGTTCGTCCATTTTCTTTCCTCTGTTGGTTTTACACAGGCAAGACAACCGAACCTCCGTCAACTACGGGCGAAAAATCACATGTTATAAAACATG
Source organism: Tannerella sp. (assembly GCA_031267485.1). GTDB lineage: Bacteria > Bacteroidota > Bacteroidia > Bacteroidales > Tannerellaceae > Tannerella. The sequence continues at coordinate 12,486 of JAIRYY010000228.1, read as the reverse complement.
ATATTCCGCCATGCTCACTTTCGGTTTCCCTGCCGTCAGCGACACGACGGCCTCATCGTCATATACTTTCATGTTGAAGCGACGGGAATCACAAAGGCGTGACGACGGGAATCGTCAAGGCGTGACGACGGGAATCGTCAAGGCGTTGTGACGGGAATCACAAAGGCGTTGTGACGGGAATCACAAAGGCGTTGTGACGGGAATCACAAAGGCATTGTGACGGGAATCACAAAGGCATTGTGACGGGAATCACAAAGGCGCTGTTCTTTCCACTGCTGGTTTTACACAGGCAAGACAACCGAACATCCGTCGACTGCGGGTGAAAATTACATATTATAAAACATGAAAGCGAGCATCAGCAGGTCTTTCAGGTCTTTTCGCAGGAAAAGTATGGACCGGCGTATGTGCCATTCGACGGTACGGACCGACAGTTGCATCCCGTCGGCTATCTCCCGGTGGGTCATCTCCCCGAAATAGCAAAGGCGGAATATTTGAGCGGACTGGGGGGGCAGTTTTTTGATTGACGCTTCAATCTGTTCTTTTATATCATTGTCCGTTATGGCTTTCAGCACGTCGGAAAAATCGGAGATGTTATTCAGGTATTCTATTCTGGCCTCCGCAATACGCACGCGCGCCTCATATTCTTTAACGACCGTCTGGTGTTTAATATGGTTCAGGCACAGGTTTTGCGTCCATTTGTAAAGATACGGCCCGATACGGTCCGCATCGATTTCGTGCTTCTTTTCCCACCAGGAGGCAAACACGTCCTGCACAATATCTTGTGCCGTCGCATCATCCACGAACCGGCAAGCCAGAGCGGTCAGTTTGGGATAGAAACATTCAAAAAAACGGCGGAACGCAACGTCATCTCCGGATTTAATTTTTTCTATATCGTGCATCATACTGCGTCAGTCATAACAAAGCGGAATTTGCGCCTGCAAATATATCCCGTTTTTTTCGATTGACAGCACAAAAGGCAAAAAAATCCCCGCTGTGACGGGCGCTGTCATGAAAAGAAAAGCAGCCCCGCTTTTGTGAAACCGGGAAATATCACGTACATTTGCGGCGTTTTTTTTAAACTGTGTACGGATAAAATGAAAATTGCATTAGATTTCAAGCCCAAGTTATTTCAATTAAAGAAATCATACTCCGGGGAAAAGTTTGCAGGCGACCTGATGGCCGGCGTCATTGTCGGCATCGTTGCGTTGCCGCTGGCCATTGCGTTCGGCATTGCGTCGGGGGTCAGTCCGGAGAAAGGGATCATCACGGCGATCATCGGCGGCTTCATGGTCTCCTTCTTTGGCGGCAGTTCCGTTCAGATCGGCGGACCGACGGGCGCGTTCATCATCATCGTCTACGGCATCATTCAAAACTTTGGCGTCGAGGGGCTGGTCATAGCCACGTTCCTGGCGGGTATCCTGCTCGTTCTCATGGGGGCGCTGAAACTCGGTACCGTGATAAAATTCATCCCATACCCCATTGTCGTAGGGTTCACCAGCGGGATAGCCCTGACCATTTTCACGACGCAGATGAAGGATTTATTCGGAATGACAATCGACAAAATGCCGGGAGACTTCATTTCGAAATGGATTGTTTATGCGCGGCATATCGAGACGATATCATGGTGGTCGCTCTTGATAGGCGTCCTGAGCATAGCCGTCATCGTCTTTACGCCGAAAATACTCAAGAAGATCCCCGGTTCGCTGGTAGCCATTATCATCATGACGGTCGCCGTATACCTGCTGCGCGAATACCTGGGCGTCGCGGGCATCGAAACGATCGGCGACCGCTTCACGATCAACGCCTCGCTGCCTCAGCCCGAAACGATCCCCATCAATATGGAAACGGTCAACCGGCTGTTGCCGTCCGCCTTTACGATCGCGATGTTAGGCGCGATCGAATCACTGCTGTCCGCAACGGTAGCCGACGGAGTCACCGGCGACAGGCACAATTCCAACACGGAACTGATCGCCCAGGGAGCCGCCAATATCGTCGTCCCGTTTTTCGGAGGCATCCCCGTGACCGGAGCCATTGCACGCACGATGACAAACATCAACAACGGCGGACGCTCCCCGGTAGCGGGGATCACGCACGCGCTCATACTGCTGATGATCCTGCTCTTCCTCGGGCCGCTGACGAGGCACATCCCCATGTCATGCCTGGCAGGCGTACTGATAATCGTTTCGTACAACATGAGCGAGTGGCGCACGTTCCGTTCGCTGCTGAAAAACCCGAAGAGCGACGTAATCGTGCTGACCGTCACGTTCCTGCTGACCATCATCTTCGACCTCACCATTGCAATCGAGATAGGCCTGCTCCTGGCGATGGTGCTCTTCATGCGCCGCATCATGGAGACGACGAACATCTACGTCTCGAAAGACAAACTGGACCTGTCCGCCGAGAGCGAAGTCTTCCACGACAACGAAGCGCTCGAAATACCGGAAGGCATTGAGGTCTACGAAATCGACGGGCCGTTCTTCTTCGGGATAGCCAACAAGTTCGACGAGTGCATGAAACCGTTCGGCGACAAACCGAAAGTCCGCATCATCCGCATGAGGAAAGTCCCGTTCATGGATTCCACCGGGCTGCACAACCTGGAAAGCCTCTGCCGTCTGTCGGCAAAGGAAAACATACAAATCATCCTCTCCGGCGTCAACGAAAAAGTAAGGGGCGTGCTGATGAAAAGCCGCATGGACGAGAAGATAGGAGGCGAAAATATTTGCAGCAACATACACGAAGCCATCGAAAAAGCCGTCCTGTTCCTGAACAAACAAGCATAACTTAAAAATAGAAAGCAAAATGATTACATCAGACCAACTAAAAGATTTGTTGGAACGCGAGTTGGCGTTGGGGAGGTACCTTTGACGTCGATGCCAAGACCGTTCAATTAGAAGAAGAAGAACTGCGCACGCAGGACCCGGTATTCTGGGAAGACGCCAAGCGCGCGGAAGCGCACATGCAGGTTGTCAAGAGCCTCAAGAAATGGATAGAACTCTACCGTGAGGTTCACGATGCGGTGGAGGAGCTTAATCTGGCATACGAATACGCGAAAGAAGGCGTTACCGGCGAGGATGAAGTGGATGCCGCTTATGCGAAAGCGAAGGAACTGACCGAAAACCTGGAGTTCCGCAACATGCTTCGCGAAGAAGCCGACCAGATGAGCTGCGTGCTCAAGATCAACTCCGGCGCGGGCGGCACGGAAAGCCAGGACTGGGCATCCATGCTCATGCGCATGTACATGCGCTGGGGAGAAGCCGGCAAGTATAAGGTGACGGTCAGCAACCTGCTGGACGGCGACGAAGCCGGCATAAAGACCGTCACCATGCAGATAGAGGGCGATTATGCCTACGGCTACCTGAAAGGCGAGAACGGCGTGCACCGCCTGGTACGCGTATCGCCCTACAACGCGCAGGGAAAACGCATGACCTCGTTCGCTTCCGTCTTCGTAACGCCCCTCGTCGACGACGCCATTCAGGTGAACATCCATCCAGCGAACATCTCGTGGGACACGTTCCGCTCAAGCGGCGCAGGAGGCCAGAACGTAAACAAGGTAGAATCGGGCGTACGCCTGCGCTATCGCTACAAAGACCCCTACACGGGCGAGGAGGAGGAAATCCTCATCGAAAACACCGAAACGCGCGACCAGCCCAAGAACCGCGACAACGCCATGCGTCAGCTGCGCTCTATCCTGTACGACAAGGAAATGCAGCATCGCATGGCGGAAAAAGCCAAGGTCGAAGCCGGGAAGATGAAGATTGAATGGGGTTCGCAGATACGCAGCTACGTATTCGACGACCGGCGCGTAAAAGACCATCGCACGAACTACCAGACATCCGACGTCAACGGCGTAATGGATGGCAAGATAGACGGCTTTATCAAGGCCTACCTGATGGAATTTGCGGGAACGGAGGCGGAAAAGTAATGGAATAAAATGGCGGAAGTGTTAAATCTTTCGGTTCATTAGCAAAATATCAAAAAAAGTTTTTGTTTATTTTGCAGAATTAAAAAATGCATCTATCTTTGCACCGCAAAATAATAAGATGTGGATAAAAAAGACATGATTATTTTTAGACAACTCTTTAGGAAAGTCTCCCGCAACTTGCAGGAAGGTTTCCTAATGTTTAGGACAGTCTCCCGCGACTTGCAGGAAGGTTTCCTAACGTTTAGGACAGTCTCCCGCAACATGCAGGAAGGTTTCTCCCACGTGCGGCGAGCCTCCCGCGCTGTTCGGGAAGATTTCCCCCGGCATCGGATATTCATCATTATGTAACGTGAAATAAATACGATATGAGTACTCAATATTATACTTGTAAAGGAACCATAGCCGTTCAAAGGCCCTGTCCCTCCGTCATTGCGAGCGGAGCGAAGCAATCCAGGCACAGGCGACGCGACCTGGATTGCTTCGCTCCGCTCACAATGACGGGGCGGGGGACGCTGCCTGCAATGGCTGGAGGGCTGGTTTATTATATCAAGTATTCATTTAATAAAATTATGATACGGCATACATCACATAGCGGTTTGATTTCCATTTTGTCGCTCCTGCGGCGAAACGGGATGTGAGATATGCGTATGTTGCGCGGATATAAAAAAAACCTTTCTCACAGCCAAGTCGGGAAAGGTTTTTTTTTGAGAAGCGGATGTCGGGAGTGTAAACTGTATAAAATTAATAAAGAGAACAGATGGACAGATTATTTATTTTTGATACCACGTTGCGCGACGGCGAACAGGTGCCCGGATGCCAGCTGAACACGGTGGAGAAGATACAGGTGGCGAAAGCGCTCGAATCGCTGGGCGTGGATATTATCGAGGCCGGATTCCCGGTCTCCAGTCCGGGTGATTTCAATTCGGTCGTCGAGATATCGAAAGCCGTTACGTGGCCGACGATTTGCGCCCTGACGCGCGGCGTGGAGAAGGATATTGACGTGGCGGCGGAGGCGCTTAAACATGCCAGGCGCAAACGCATACATACGGGAATAGGAACGTCGGAGTATCATATAAGGTACAAATTCAATTCCACGCAGGAAGAGATTCTGGAACGCGCCGTCGCTGCGACGAAATATGCCAAAAAGTATGTCGAGGATGTGGAATTTTACTGCGAGGATGCCGGACGTACCGACAACGAATACCTTGCGCGCGTCGTGGAGGCCGTCATCAAAGCCGGCGCGACGGTTGTCAATATTCCCGATACCACGGGATACTGCCTGCCGTCGGAGTTCGGCGCCAAAATCAAATACCTTGCGGAACATGTGGACGGCATCGACAGGGCGGTTATATCCATCCATTGCCACAATGACCTCGGCCTGGCTACGGCAAATACGGTTGCCGGCATCATGAACGGCGCACGGCAGGCGGAACTGACGGTTAACGGCATAGGCGAACGCGCCGGAAATACTTCGCTCGAAGAGGTGGCCATGATTCTGAAATGCCATAAACACCTCAACCTGGAAACGAACGTAAACACGCAGAAGATTTACTCGACAAGCCGGATGGTTTCAAGCCTGATGAACATGCCGGTACAGCCGAACAAGGCCGTCGTAGGCCGCAATGCATTTGCCCACTCGTCCGGCATTCATCAGGACGGCGTGCTGAAAAACGTGCAGACTTACGAGATTATGGACCCCAGGGATGTCGGAATCGACGAAAATCTGATTGTGCTCACGGCAAGGAGCGGACGGGCTGCACTGAAGCATCGTCTGCAGGCGCTCGGGATGGAGCTTGACCAGAAAAAACTGGACCGGGTTTACCGGGAATTTCTGAAACTGGCCGACCGTAAAAAGGATATAAGCGACGACGATGTCCTGATGCTTGCCGGCGAAGGGCGTAAAGCGTCGCTCCGCATCAGGCTGGAGTATATGCAGGTCACGTCCGGCATAGGCGTGCGTCCCGTGGCAAGCGTCTGTCTCAATATTGCAGGCGAGAAGTTTGAGGCGGCGGCTTCGGGCAACGGCCCGGTTAATGCGGCGATAAAAGCGGTCAAAATGATTATACACCGCCAGATGATAATCCAGGAGTTCCTCATCCAGGCGATTAACCGGGGAAGCGACGACATCGGGAAAGTGCACATGCAGGTCGTTTACGACGGGAACATCTACTACGGTTTTGCCGCCAACACCGATATCATTGCCGCTTCGGTGGAGGCTTTCATTGATGCTATCAATAAATTTGTGAAATAAGGGATATGAACACACTGTTTGATAAAATATGGGACGCGCACGCGGTTGCCGTCGTGGAAGACGGCCCCACACAGTTGTACATCGACAGGCTTTACTGTCATGAAGTCACCAGCCCGCAGGCTTTTGCCGGGCTTCGGGAGCGGGGCCTGCGGCCGCTGCGCCCGGAACGCATCTTCTGCATGCCCGACCATAACACGCCCACGCACGACCAGAACAAGCCGATTGACGACCCTGTGTCGAAAGCGCAGGTCGACACGCTGACGAAAAACGCCGCCGACTTCGGGCTGACCTGTTTCGGGATGATGCATCCGAAGAACGGGATTATCCACGTCGTCGGCCCGGAGAGAGCGCTTACGCTACCGGGGATGACCGTCGTTTGCGGCGACAGCCACACCTCCACGCACGGCGCGCTGGGCGCCGTCGCGTTTGGGATAGGGACGAGCGAGGTGGAGATGGCGCTTGCTTCGCAGTGCATCCTGCAGCAGAGGCCGAAAACGATGCGTATCCGCATAGAGGGCGTGCCGGGCAAAGGCGTTACGGCGAAAGATATGGCGCTGTATGTGACGTCCGGGATGACGACCGGCGGAGCTACCGGCTATTTCGTCGAATATGCCGGACAGGCCGTGCGCAGCCTCAGCATGGAGGGGCGGCTTACGCTGTGCAACCTGTCGATAGAGATGGGCGCCCGCGGCGGAATGGTCGCCCCCGACGGGACGACGTTCGCCTATTTAAAAGACCGCGAATACGCGCCGCGGGGGGACGCGTGGGATAAGGCCGTCGCTTACTGGAAAACGCTTCGGAGCGCCGGTGATGCGGTGTTCGACCGGGAAGTCGTGTTCCGTGCGGAAGATATCGAACCGATGATCACGTACGGCACGAATCCGGGCATGGGCATGGGCATAACGCAGTCCGTTCCCCTGGCGGAGACGGCGCCGGAGGCCGGTCGCGCTTCTTACAGGAAGTCGCTTGAGTACATGGGTTTCAGCGAGGGCGAATCCCTGATTGGCAAGCCGGTTGATTATGTGTTTTTAGGCTCGTGCACGAACGGTCGCATAGAGGATTTCCGGATGTTCGCATCCATCGTGCGTGGACGCGGGAAAGCGCCCGGCGTTACGGCCTGGCTTGTGCCCGGTTCGTGGCTGGTCGATGCGCAGATTCGCCGGGAGGGTCTGGACAGGATATTTGAGGATGCCGGGTTTGAGTTGCGGCAGCCGGGATGCTCCGCCTGCCTTGCGATGAATGACGATAAGATTCCTGCCGGCAAATACGCCGTTTCGACGTCGAACCGCAATTTCGAGGGACGGCAGGGACCCGGCTCAAGAACGCTGCTGGCAAGCCCCCTCGTGGCCGCCGCCGCCGCCATAACCGGCAAAATAACAGACCCGAGAACAATGATTAATGATTAGTGATTAGTGATTAGTGATTAATGGTTAGTGATTAGTGATTAGTGATGGTTCAGGTTGAATTTCGTGTTGCTATTTTGCCCGTCAGGGCATATATATCAATGGAAAGGATAATTGACTTACCTGTGGGGCTGTCTCGAAAGCCTCATACCGTCGTCATTGCGAGGAGGAACGACGAAGCAATCCAGGCGCAGGCGAGAACCGCACAACCGTCATTGCCGCCTGCGCCCGGATTGCTTCACAGCGTTCGCAATGATGGAACAGAGCTTTCGAGACAGTTCCATATAGCAGACAAACATTCGTGTTCTATTAATTCATAATAAAAAAAAAGAGATGAAAGAAAAATTTGAAATATTGCGGAGCACATGCGTCCCTCTTCCGCTGGAAAATGTGGATACGGATCAGATCATCCCGGCGCGGTTCCTGAAAGCGACGACGAAGGAAGGGTTTGGGGAGAACCTGTTTCGCGACTGGCGTTACGACAAGCAGGGACGACGGATAGAATCTTTCGTGCTGAACGATTCGCGATACGCCGGCGGGAAGATTCTCGTCGCGGGAAAGAATTTCGGGAGCGGGTCGAGCCGCGAGCATGCCGCCTGGGCGATTGCCGGATACGGATTCCGCGCCGTCGTGTCCAGCTTTTTTGCGGATATACACAGGAATAACGAACTGAACAGCGGCGTGCTTCCCGTTGTCGTGAGCGGGCGGTTTCTCGCCGGACTCTTCGCCTCGATCGACAGCAATCCCCGGACGGAAGTGGAGGTGAACCTGCCCGAACAGCGCATAACAGACCTGGCTACCGGCGAAAGCGAGCATTTCGCGATAGATGCCTACAAAAAACACTGCCTGATGAACGGCCTGGACGACATCGACTGGCTGCTGGCCAACAGGCAAAAAATAGAGGATTACGAAAAAAACAGGATATGGTAGAGATAATGGATACTACGCTTCGCGACGGGGAGCAGACGAACGGCGTCTCCTTCTCGGTGCACGAGAAGAAGTCGATTGTGCGGCTGCTTATCAACGAGCTGAACGTCGACCGCGTCGAGATCGCCTCCGCCCGCGTGTCGGACGGCGAGTTCGAGGCCGTCAGGAGCATCTCCGCATGGGCTGCGCAGAACGGGCATCTGGACCGCCTGGAGGTGTTGGGATTCGTCGACGGCGGCGCGTCGCTGAATTGGATAAAAGATGCCGGGTGCCGCGTGGTGAACATCCTCTGCAAAGGCTCCCTGAAGCACGTCGCCGGACAGCTGAAGAAAACGCCGGAACAGCACATCCTCGATATCGCCGGGCAGATCCGGCTTGCGCAGGAGATGAACCTGAGCGTCAACCTGTACCTCGAAGACTGGTCCGGCGGCATGACGGATTCTCCCGATTACGTCTACCGGCTGGTCGATTCGCTGAAATCCCTGCCTGTTCGCCGCTTCATGCTTCCCGACACGCTTGGCATACTCAACCCGGAACGCGCCTTTCAGTACTGCCGCGACATGGTCGGACGCTATCCCGAACTGCATTTCGACCTGCACGCCCATAACGACTACGGCCTGGCCGTGGCCAACGTCTACTCGGCCGTGCGCGCCGGCATCAAAGGCATTCACGTGACCGTAAACGGCCTCGGCGAACGCGCCGGGAACGCGTCGCTGAGCAGCGTCGTCGCCCTGATTCACGACCACCTGGGCGAAAAAACCCGCGTCAGGGAAGACCGCATCAACCGCGTCAGCAAGAGCGTCGAGATGTATTCCGGCATACGCATCGCCCCGAACCAGCCGGTCACGGGCGAAAACGTCTTTACCCAGTGCGCCGGTGTCCACGCCGACGGCGACAGCAAAAACAGCCTCTACTGCAACGCCCTCATCCCCGAACGCTTCGGCCGCACGCGCGAGTATGCGCTGGGCAAGACCTCCGGCAATGCCAGCATCCGCAAAAACCTCGAAGCCCTCGGTATCGAGCTCGACGGGGAATCCATGCGCAAAGTGACGCAGCGCGTCATCGAACTCGGCGACAAGAAGGAAATCCTCACGCAGGAAGACCTCCCGTACATCATCGCCGACGTCCTCCGGCACGATATACAGGAAAACAGGATTAAAATACTGAATTATTCCCTATCTTTGGCGCAGGGTTTGAGACCCGTGGCCACGCTGAAGATTGAAATCGACGGCGCCGCGTACGAGAATACGGCAACCGGAGACGGCCAGTACGACGCCTTTGTCCGCGCCCTGCGCAAGATATACAAGTCGCTCGGCCGACCGTTTCCCATGCTGACGAACTACGCCGTTTCGATACCGCCCGGCGGTCGCACGGACGCTTTCGTGCAGACCATCATCACGTGGCGGCACGGCGATACGGAATTTAAAACCCGCGGTCTCGACGCCGACCAGATGGAGGCGGCGATAAAGGCCACGGTCAAGATGCTTAACAGAATGGAGAATTTTTAAAACGATAAAAACGATGAACAGAAAATTGACAATCGCGCTTGTGGCGCACGATAACCGAAAGGTAGACATGATAGAATGGGCCGTCCATAACGTTCACTTCCTGTCCGTACACAACATAGTATGCACGGGAACCACGGGCAGTTTGATAAGCCGGGCCTTTGAAGAAAATGGCGTTGACACGTGCAACATCCGCTGCATGCACTCCGGCCCGATGGGGGGCGACGCCGAAATCGCCGCCATGGTCGTGCGCAAGGAAGTCGACCTGGCCATATTCCTGATAGACGACCTCAACCCGCAGCCGCACGAGGCGGACATCCAGATGCTGCTCCGCCAGTGCCGCGTCCACAACGTGCCGATCGCCTGCAACCGCTACAGCGCCGACCTGATGATAACGAGCGCCCTCTGGGATGATGATTCCTACCTCCCGATGGAGCCGAAATACGTACACTACAGCAGACCGTAATACAGCGTATGAAAATAAACATAGCCGTCCTGCCGGGCGACGGCATAGGCCCGGAAGTCGTGGAGCAGGCCATGAAAACCGTCCACGCCGTCTGCCGCCGGTACGGCCACGAACTCGCCTGCCGGACGGCCCCCGTCGGCGCCTGCGCAATCGAAGCCACCGGCAGTCCCTATCCCGACGAAACGCACGAACTCTGCATGAGGAGCGACGCCGTACTGTTTGGCGCCATCGGTTCACCGGAATATGACCGCGACCCCGCCGCCCGGGTGCGTCCCGAACAGGGACTGCTTGCCATGCGCCGCAAACTCGGGCTGTATGCCAACATACGCCCCGTGACGACGTTTCCCGCGCTGCTGCACCGGTCGCCCCTGCGCGCCGAACTGATAGACGGCGTCGACCTCGTCTGTATCCGCGAACTTACCGGCGGACTTTATTTCGGACGTCCGCAGGGACGGAGCGAAGACGGAAACGTCGCCTACGACACGTGCGTCTATTCCCGTGAGGAAATCGCGCGCATCATCCGCCTGGCATACGGATACGCCCTCCGCCGCCGCCGGAAACTGACCGTCGTCGACAAGGCCAACATCCTGGCTACATCACGTCTCTGGCGTGAAGTGGCGCAGGACATCGAGCGGGAATTTCCCGAAGTTGAAACCGAATACATGTTCGTCGACAACGCCGCGATGCGCCTCGTACAGTCGCCCCGCAGCTTCGACGTCATCGTGACGGAAAACATGTTCGGCGACATCCTGACCGACGAAGCCTCCGTCATAACCGGTTCGCTCGGCATGTTGCCGTCCGCCTCCGTCGGCCTTCACACCTCCGTCTTCGAACCCATCCACGGCTCCTATCCGCAGGCGGCGGGGAAGAACATCGCCAATCCGCTGGCCACCATTCTGTCGGCCGCCCTGATGTTCGAGTACGCCTTCAACCTGCATGACGAAGGACGCGCAATCCGCCAGGCCGTGGCCGCCGCCGTAGCCGCCGCCGCCGTCACCGAAGACATCGCGCCGGACGGCCGGTCATACACCACCTCGGACGTGGGCGACCGCGTCGCGGAGGCCGTCCTCACCGGCGCCGGAATATCCGCTTAGTGATGTGAAATAAATAACATGTAATGGCCTCTCTGTCCCGTCGGGACAAAATGTCGGTAGAAAATTGATCGCAACCCGTTTTCCGCGTGCCGTCAGGTACGCGGTGTGACGGTCACCACAGTCCGTACCTGACGGCACGGGGATGGATGGATATCCGGCGTTTTCTACCGACATGCCGTACCTGACGGCACGGGATATAAACGTCGCCGGAAATGTTTCTACCGGCATATTGTCCCTCAATGGACAAATCGTGTACTCTATTTTGCTTATAACCATTATATATTATTTACTTCACGTCACTTAGGTATCCGAATGGTGATGCTGTTATTTCCCAATTACGATTTTCTCGGTTGCGTTGCCGACTTTCACGATATATATACCCGGCGGCAGCGGGAGGGTAGTTGTGCCTGCCGGAACCTGCCGTCCGTACACCCTGGCGCCGTCGAGGGTATAGATGTCAGTCCGTTCGGCGCGAACGGTTCGAATATGGAGGCTTCCGCCGTGGGCGTAGACGAGCGGTTCGGCGTCTCCGATGTGTTCCGTCGCGTTCGGATCGCTGCCGCCGGGATAATAGACGGTATAGGCTGTCCATTCCCAACCGCCGTCTTTCCATGAATAGCGATAGCTGAGAATGACGTCGCCGTATGCATTTCTTTCTTCGTAGTTATACCTGCTGCTTCCTTTCCAGCCGCCGTCCCAGCTGTAATATTCATCGGATAATTCCCTTCCGTTCGTGTCATACGTGTAGGCATATTTATAACTTCCAATCCAGCCGCCGTCCCAGTTGTAATATTCGTATGATAATCCCATTCCGTTTGCGTCATACGTGTTGACCTCCTTATTATATCCAATCCATTTGTTTTCCTCTGTTTCGGAATCCCACCCCCAGTGATACGATTCGGACAGCGTGAGATTTCC
>JAIRYY010000185.1 GCA_031267485.1 Tannerella sp. | reverse complement strand
GAAGACGCCAAAATAAAAGAATTTGATTCGGTCGTTAAGATGATTCAAAAGCACGAAGCCCGGATTATCAACTTCTTCTCTTTCGGACATACCAATGCGAAAGCGGAACGGTTAAATGGTAATATTCAACGCGTCATATCTAACAACTATGGAATCAGAGATAAGGATTTTGCTCTCTATCGAGTGACTGGATATTTTTCATAGCACCTCAAAAAAAGAATTAACCCTTTTATTCGTCATTGCGAGACCCAACCCCAGCTTCGCCGGGGAAAAAAGGAAAAAAACGAAAAAAAAAACGGTTCGTTAATATACTGATAATAAGCAGCTCTATTCTTCGTCATTGCGAGGGTGCAGCCCGAAGCAATCCGGGCACAGGCGACGCCCCGGATTGCTTCACTCCGTTGGCGATGACGTGGACCCGGCTTTTCAGACAGCCCCTCGTAAAAAGAAATGATACGGTTTCCGTTCATTGAATACATCCGGCAATCCGTCAGAAGACCGGCGCTTTTATGCCGAAATAAAATCCGCCCTCGCCCATTTTGTTGATGGCATAGCTGGCGTTGAGTACGATGTCGTAGTAGGTGACGAGGTCAAGTCCGATGCCGCTGCCCCACAGGAATGTGTTTGCCAGCGTGTTGTTCGCCTGGCGGTATGAATTGTACACGTATCCGACGTCGCAAATCAGTTTGGCATACAGCGTGAAGTGGATTTTCGTGAATTTTGCGGAGGAGTTTTTCGGCCAGAGGTTAAAGATTCTTTTCGGCATGATGAGGAAACGCGCGTCGTTGTTGAGGATGGCGTGATGCTGCCCGTCAATGACGTAATAGTCGTATCCGGTGACGTACTTCTCCTCGTATCCCACGTGCCGGTCGTAGATATAGGCGCGTTTGTTCTTGAACGAGGCGCCGGCGTTCAGCCTCGAACTCCAGAACCAGCGGGGGACAAACTCCCGGTAGTACTGGAGTTTCAGGTTCAGTTCGCCATAGAAAAAGCGCATTTTGTCGGCGGTTATTCCGGTCACGTCCGCGCCGATGAAATAGCCTTTCGTCGGGTAGGCGATGTAGTCGCGATGTTCGTAGCTGTATTTGTACGCGAACGTGAACGTGTTGTTCGTCAGATGCTCCGTTCCCCAGTAATCCCTGTTCATCTCCAGTACCGTATCGTTCAGGCGCACCCATCCGTATCCGATGTCGAAGGAGTGCATCATGCGGATTCCCGGCCGGTAGGAATAGCCGACCGTGACGTCGGCCGACCGTTCGAGGAAAAGGTTGGGATTTTTGATGTAAATCGCCCTGTCGTCCGACGAGTGCGTGTTGAGCGTCTTGTTGAACAGGGCGCTCATGCTGACGCTGAGCAGCTGGGTGCGTTCCCTGTCCAGCGCGATGTTCGAATACGCAAGCCGCCCGCCCTTTTCATATCCGAAATAATCGCTCACCGTGATTTTGTGCCTCATCCCGAACACGTTGTAAATCCGCATCCCCCATCCGATGGTTATGCGGTTGAACTCCCGTTCGTGCAGCCAGTTGCTCAGGTTGCGGTCTTCAATCTTGAAGCTGACCTGCGGCCAGTAATACCACCTTTCCTCGACGCGGATTGTCACGATGCACGACAGACAGTCCTCCCTGTCCAGCGAATCGGGCATGTAGTCCACGTAAACATAGTTGAAAAGCGATATGTTGTTCAGGTTTTCCGTCGCGACGTTCAGCAGGTGAATGAGCCTGTCTTCCGGCATGACGTCTCCCGTCCGGAATGGCAGTTCCCGCGTAATCGTAAAATCCTTCGTGCTTTTGTTGCCGGATATACGAATCTCCGATATGCAAATATCGGATGCAGTCAAATCTCCGGATATGGCAAAAAACAGAGAAATACACGTTATTATTCTTGCTATCATTACGTTCATCGCGCCAAATATAGCAACAATTTTACGAATCGAACGAAAAAAAAGTGAAAAATATGACGAACAGGGCGTTTTTCGTGCGAAAGATGCCGTACGCGGCCTGTTTTTTAACAGTTTGGCGCTCCGGTTTCGCACATTCGCCCCGGCTGAAAAAAAAAGATTTTTCGCGAAAGCGCCGGCGATGTTTTTTTATTCGGGTTAATGTCGCTATATTTGCAGACTATCAATAACTAAATTATAATCTATGGAATCTATTTCGCGAAGAACAGCCATTAAAACGGCATTGGCGGGAAGCGCCATCCTGGCGGCAGGCCATATTGGCGCCGCAGTCAGTCAGTCAAAAAAAGGTAAAAAAGAAGAACGGGAACCCCTTCGGGGGAATATCCGCCATTCGGTGAGCAAGTGGTGTTTCGGATCCTATCCGCTGGATGAGTTCTGTGACATCTGCAAAAATATCGGAATCGAATCCGTCGAACTGCTGGACCCGAAAGACTGGCCGGTCGTCAAGGCGCACGGCCTGACCGTCGCCATGGCACAGGGTGCGGGACTGGGTATCGACCGCGGGTTCAACGACCCGAAACTGCACGACGAACTGGTGGAAAGCTACGAAAAAGTCATCCCCCTGGTGGCGGAGGCCGGACTGCCCAACCTGATATGCTTTTCTGGCCGGCGTAACGGCGCGACCGATTTGCAGGGTTGGGAAAACTGCGAAAAAGGGCTGAAACGAATCACGCCGACAGCCGAAAAGTATAACGTGACGCTGACGATGGAACTGCTGAACAGCGTGGGACACAAGGATTACCTGTGCGACCATACCGTCTGGGGCGCGGAACTCTGCCGGCGTGTGGGTTCATCCCATTTCAAACTGCTGTATGACATCTACCACATGCAAATCATGGAAGGAAACATCATCGGCAACATCCGCAAATACCACTCCTGTTTCTCGCACATCCATACCGGAGGAAATCCGGGACGCGCCGAAATCGACGAGACGCAGGAACTGTACTATCCGGCCATCATGCGGGCGATAGTCGAGACCGGATACAAGGGTTTTGTCGGACAGGAGTTCGTCCCGAAGCAGGAGGACAAAATCGCTTCGCTGGAAAAGTGCATCCGCATCTGCGACGTGTGATCAAAAACGGGGCTGTCTCAAAAGCGCGCAGATGGACAGATTTGCTCAGATTTCTTATACGTCTGAATTAGACGAAGCGCATACTGTCGGCTGATTGACAGTATGCGTTTATCCATAAAATCTGCGTTATCTGCGTGCCGGATGACTTTCGGGACAGCCCCGTTTTATCGAACGTGGACCGGTACGGACGTATGGCCGCGGCGCCTATCCTTCTTTTATCCTTTTCGCGTCGGCGGCGGCTTTGTCGGCTTTTTTCCGGGCGTTTTCGGCTTTTTCGGCTGCTTTTTCGGCGGCGGCTTTGCTTTTAATCGCCTTGTCGATGACATTTTTTTTCGCTTTCAGTTCCGAAAGCTGATTTGATTTTGTGGTCAAATCGGTTTTCAGTTCGCTGTTTTCCCTGTCTGCTTTCAGTTTTACCCGGACGGTTTTGATTTCCAGTTCCAGGATTTTGATTTCCTGTTTGTACTGATTGATTAAATCTCTGTCGCTCAACAGGGTTTTCTCCTGCGCACTGTTAACGCCGAACATGCCCGTCAATACGGTTACCGTTAATAATAAAATAAATCGTTTCATATCAAATAACATTTTAGGTTGAATAATCCGCCGCAAACATACCTAAAAAAAATGACTTTACAAATATTTAATAGTTATGATGCGCGTATCCCATGCCGGCATGTCAAATTCCGCCACCGTTTTGCCGTTAACCGTTTTGTGGGGGAGGTCTTTTATTTCACCCGTGATTCCGTCGTAAACCTTCACTTCGCCGGCCCGGTCAAATTCGGCTGTGAATTTGCAGCTGTATTTTCCCTCGTTGAAAAGAAAATAAATTTCCGCATCGGGCAGGATGCGGCGCGTGTAGCGAATGTAGTCGGTCGGAGGGAGGTATAACGAATCAAGGTTATTTATTTCATCCGGCGACAGTTCGGCTCCCGGCGTGGCCTGTATTTTCAGCTCGGCGGCAGGCATGCAGGAGGCGACCGCGACCGTCCACCTGCCGGAAGGCTCCGCGCGGCAGTCGACAAAACCGGCTGGGAACGGGGCCGGATTCGTGAAGCTTCCATCCACCAGCATGTCGGGTTTTTTGCCCCAGAAGAGCACTTTCCCGCCACGCTGCGAAAATGCTTCAATTTTCTCCCACGCCTTCGTCGAGATGGCATCGGCAGAGGGTATGACAAGCGTATAATATTCCTGTCCGCTTTTGTTTCTCATGCAGCCGTTTTCGATGCTCATCGCTTCCGTGAAAGCGTCGTCGCTGACATAGTCGAAATCATACTGATGCTTCAGCAGCGTTTGCGTAAGCGCGTTGATGTGCGCAAAAACCTCATTGTTGTCCAGCCACATTGTCGACGTGGGATAGTACATGGCAATGCGCGCTCCGGGAATACCCTGCGACATCATGTACGTGATGCGGTTCGTGTAAGCGTTAAGCGCCTCCATGCCCGGGTCGCTCATCCAGTTCTGCCTTTCGGAACCGGCCATCCAGAACATAAATTCAAAAAAGTTTATCCCCCTCGCGATTTGGTGGTCGACAACGTATTTTGCCTGCGGTATGGTGGGCGATGTGTAATATGCGGCAAAACTTTCGCTGAATGCGCGGGGTTTCCCGTACACGTGCGATACGGACGATGCCAGTTTCGGGAAATCATTAACCGTTCCCGGCCATATCTGGTTCCAGATGGCATCCACGCCCGGAATCTGCACCCGGCTCAGATTGCGGAAAAAATCCCCTTCGGCGCGCACGCATACCGGCATGTTATGTTCGTTGTTGAGATGCGTAATGTGAGCCAGGCCGTTTGCTTCGCACCAGTCGGCCTGCTGTTTGAAAAAGCTGTCGGCAAACATTTCCGACCATACATCCCAGTAGTCCGCCCGGATGCGCTTTTCCCGCTCCGTGCGCGACGGGACAAACAGCGAAGCCAGATACGGGGTCGGGTCATACCCTTTTTTCCGTTTGAACGTTTCGACAAGGGCCGGCGTCCACGGGACATGGGCGTAATCCGGTTCATCGCCGCGAAAACCGAGAACGGTCGTTCCCAGCTCGTCCCCCAGATACCGTTTATACTGCTCGTGCGTCCAGTCGATAAACTGGCGGACGGCAACGGGATTCAGATAGTCGCACAGCGAGTTTCTGTTGTCCTTGCCGCCCGAAGGATTGTTGACGGCGCGGGTTACCGCGGTGCGGAAATCGCTTCGTACAAGGATAATCTTCCAGTCGTCCGCGCCCGGGTCGAAGGTTATTTTATGATTGGCAATGTCTACCGTGCGCGTGGAAAATCCGGAAGCGTCTATCGCCACGGCGCTGATTGCCGACGTGTCGACATCATGCCCGGTCAGCGCTTCGCCGGCTTTTATGCGCATCGTATCGCATATAACGAGCGCCTGCATCCGGAGGTCGGGACGTTCGCGCGTGAATTTACCGCCGGCGAATCCGCTGGGATATTTGCCCTCGTCTATGATCCACACTTTCATGCCGCGTTTTTTCGCCTCCTTCACTCCGGCGGCAATGGCCCTGAACCATTTCTCGGAAAGATATTCGAAAGGCAAATGATAGCCCGCTTCAAAAATAACCGACCGGAATCCTTTTTTATAGATGGAATCGAGGTCATTCCGGATCGTTTTAATATCCATGTTTCCCTGCCAGCCCCAGATTACATGACTGGCATAGTCCGGCGGAGGCGTGCCGAAATTTTTTTCAACGGCCGAAAGCGGCGTGTGATGTACGCTTTCCCACGATTTAGTCTGCGCCTGCATCACACTGCATAAGGACGCGATGCACAGGGCGGATATGAAAAATCTGTTCATGCTTCGTATTATTTAGTTTCGAAATCAAACCATAAATCCATGTGCACGCCCTCGTCGCCTTTTTTGATGCGGATGTTCGACGGCTGACTTTTGGGGCCGTGCTGTGGGATGGGCTTAAAGCAGCGCATCCCCGGTATTTCGTAGAGGAAGGAGATGTCGCCTTCGGGGAACTCAGGATAGGCTTTCGAGCCGGAAATGTTTTTCTCCGGTTCGACGGGAGTGAAGACACGCATGAAAACGCCATCGGCGGCGCTGTATACCGTGAATGGCGATTCGCCGGTGTGAAGCGTGCTCCAGTACATGTTCCCGTGGTATCCCTTGAACTCCGGGTATATCAGGTTCGAAAAGTCGGCGCCCGTGATGGTGTTGTTGTAATCCTTGCTCCATACGCCGTAATTGGCGCCCCGGATGCGGTTTTTCCAGACGCGGTACGGGCCGCGTCCGAACCAGTCCATGCTCTTCACTTTTTCTTCGGGGTATGAAAATGTGAATCCGAAACAGGATATGTTATTTTCGAATACGGCTTCGTCGAAACCCACTCCGGGATTAGCCTTGTCGAGCATTACGGCATACATCTGCAGCAGACCTGCCGGCGTCATCCTCCACCGGATCGAATCGACAGCCCCCAGATAGTAAGCGGTAAAAACGGCGTCGTCGCCTTCCTGTCCGAACCTTACTTCCTTTATTTTTGCTTTCATCCCGACCGGTATGGGGCCGTTGTTGAACGAGATTTCGCCGCTGCCGTTCGCCACCCTGGCGATATGTCCGGTGACGGTATCGAACGTTACGGAGACATTTCCGGCGGACAGGGTCACGCGGCTGTCTTCCCGCTTGACGGAAGCAGCGCCTTTCCGGGTGGCATCCGTCAGCTGCCGCCGGGTATAATCTCCGGCGTAGCGGATGGGCCACGTCCACGTGCATATTTCTTTTCCGTGTCTGTCCCAGGCTTTTATTTCAAGAATATCTCCGTCGAAAAAGTTGCCGGGGAGCTGCATCCGCGCCTTACCCGCTTCGTGGGGTTCGATGGCCGGAAGCGTCACGGCGCCCGATGCTATTTCCAGCGTCTGTCCGCCCTTGAGAGGCGAAGGCGCGGTGAGTATCCGGTATGCCATTTTGCACGTGCTGAGGTTTGAAAACAGATAGTCGTTGCGGACGATAAATTCGCCCCTGAAACCGGGCGTAATGAAGAAGTTTTCAAACTGAACCGGCGCCCATATATCGCGCACGGCGTAGTAGCTGCCCTCTTTTTCCCTGTGTGGCCCCAGGATGCCGTCGGCGCCGTTCGAGCCGTCGGAATCAAGGATTCCTCCCATGTCGGTACGTTTGACGGCGTTGTCGGAAAAATCCCACATGAAGCCGCCTGCAAAAAGGGGATGAGCGGTATAGCTTGCCCAGAAATCTTCCAGTCCGGAGCCATGCCCCTGATCGTACAGGCCGTGTTGAAATTCCGTCGGCATGAACACTTTGTATCCGTTTACGAAACGCGCTATGCCGGTGAGGAACGTCGGGTAGTGGTGAGTGTCCAGATTGTCGAAATCAGCCCAGGCATGTATCAGGTGGCGTTTCTGCGGATCGTAGCGGGCAAACAGCGGGTCCAGTTCATAATTGAACCCGCCCTCGTTGCCGTTGCTCCAGAGTATGATGGCGGGATGGTTGACGTCGCGCGTCACCATTTCCTTCAGCAATTTGGAACCCGTTTCCGTGCTGTAGGCGTTTTGCCATCCGGCAAGTTCCGACACGACGAAAATACCCAGCGAGTCGCATACTTCCATGAAATGCTTGTCCGGGGCATAGTGGAAACGGACGGCGTTTATATTCATTTCCTTGAGCAGCTGTCCGTCCGTGATGCTGATTTCCCGGTTTGTCGTGCGTCCCCCGTCGGGATGAAAAGAGTGTCGGTTGATGCCTTTCAGCACTACTTTCGTCCCGTTTACATAGATGCCGTCTTTTATCCGAAATTCAACGGTGCGGAATCCAATGCGCTCTTTATATATATGTATGGTTCCGCCGTCTTTGCCGGTTAACTCCAGCGTTAAATCATACAGATTCGGCGTTTCCGTATTCCAGGGCTCGATGTTGTCCCATTTAAAGCGTGCGGCATGTTCGCTGCCGGCGTTCAGGGACGACGACTGCTGGCCGTAACGGTTCGCCTGTCCGCCTGCCGCGCTTATGGTTGCCTTTACCGAATAGCCTTCGTCCAGGGGCGTGGTGAAGATGTCGGCATACAGGGAACCGTCGGCTTTGGCATCCACGGCGATGCGCTCGATGTTCACCTGCGGCTTTGCTTCCAGGTAAACAGGGCGGTATATCCCGCCGAAAATCCACCAGTCCGCTTTCCGTTCGGCCGCATTGACGGATTTGTCCGACGATTCCTTGCTCACGTTTACTTCCAGTTCGTTTTTACCCGCTCTGATTTTGTCCGTAATATCGTAGGAAAACCGGTTAAAGCCTCCCCTGTGCACGTCTCCCGCCTGTTTGCCGTTGACAAGGACGCGCGTATCCGTCATTACGCCTTCGAAAACGATGCGCACCTGTTTGTCTTTCCACGAAGCGGGTATCCGGAATGTTGTCCGGTAAATGCCTGTTTCCTGCGGCGGATTCGCAACATTCCTCCTGACATACCACCTGCCGTAGCAGTATTCCCCGAAGCCCTGCAGTTCCCACTGCGAGGGCACTTCAATGGTCGACCATTTTTTACTGTTCATCCCGTCGCTGCAATAAAACTTCCACGTTTTTGTATCTCCCAGGCCTTTGCCGGAGAGGTACACGGTTTCCGTTTCGCCGGCTTTCGCGAGCAGGGAACAGAAAATACTTAGCATGATAAAATGTTTACGGAATTTCATGATTTCAAAATTTATATAATTAAAAACCGGATCATTGCCTGCAAAGGAAATGCATCCGTGCAAATAAAGCCGTATGGTTTTATTCAGAATCATGGAATTTTGTACGAATCTTTTGTGCGGTTTCGACCTGTTAAAATTCCGAGGCGTAACTTGTGATTCGTCCATATCATTTCTTTTTACGCGGGTCTGTCTGAAAAGCCGGGTCCCCGTCATTGCGACCTGGATGGCTTCGGGCTGCGACCTCGCAATAACGAAGAAGCGCGACTGTTTCGAAAGTCGCGTTTCTTCGTCATCTTTGCTGAAGCCATCCGGGTCGTCGCCTGTATCCGGATTACTTCACTTCGT
>JAIRYY010000153.1 GCA_031267485.1 Tannerella sp. | reverse complement strand
GCTACACATCGTTCGCAACCCCGCTGGAATGCGTTCACAATGGCAGTGGAATGTCGTTCGCAACGGGACATCGTCATTGCGAGGGACGAAGCAATCCAGGCGCAGGCGATGCCCGGACCGCCGCCCGGACTGCACCGCCTGTGCTACACCGCCTGTGCCTGGATTGCTTCACTTCGTTCGCAATGACGGTAGAATGTGTTTGCAATGACGGTGGAATGTCGTTCGCAACGGGACATCGTCATTGCGCGGAACGAAGCAATCCAGGCGCAGGCGATGCCCCGACAGCCACCCGGACTACACCGCCTGTGCTACACCGCCTGTGCCTGGATTGCTTCACTTCGTTCGCAATGACGGAAGAATGTGTTTGCAATGACGGTGGAATACCGTTCGCAACGGGACATCGTCATTGCGAGGGACGAAGCAATCCAGGCGCAGGCGATGCCCCGACCGCCGCCCGGACTGCACCGCCTGTGCTGCACCGCCTGTGCCTGGATTGCTTCATTGCGTTCGCAATGACGGGGCTGGGAGTCGCAATGACGGGACAGGCGTTTTACGTTGTCCCAAAAAGAAATAGCGCCTCAAACCCAAACCAAGGTCTCTATTTCGCTTTCACATGAAAATGGCGCGTGATGTTTCCCAGTTTGAACGTGATGATACCCTGCGTGAAAGAGTCGCTTGTGTTTATTTTTATTTCCCGGTTTGTGTCGCTCAGTTGCGCCGACGCCGGCGAGACCAGCGTCATTGTTCCATTCGTCACGCTTACGTTGTTTTCCGTCGAATCGCCGAGTTTGTTCATCTCCGGGGGCAGTTGGTACCTTGCTGTCACAACCGTATAGTCTGTGACGGCGACTCCGGCCGGCACGTAGCCTGTGTCGGCGCTCATGACAAGCGCATACTGCCCGTTTGACACAATGCAGCTCAGGTCGTCGTCTATCCGGACGGAATACTCGATGTTGCTGCCGGGATTGTTTCCGGCCATAAGTGCGCTCGGATATCCCTCGCTGTGGATTTTCTGTATCGTGAACAGATAGTGATGATTCCGTTTAGTGTCCATGAACTTTTTTGTCGTGGAGTTGTAAAAATCCAGGCGGTAAAAAGTCGGCGAACCGGCGTCATTGTTCTTTTTGAGAATGACATGCTGCCGGTCTGTATGAAATACGCTGTCGCTGACGGCGCCGCCGGTTACGGTCTTTGTGGCTGACGGATATTCGTGCAGGTACAGCGCAAGTTCCCGTTCCGTGACATTCGTTTTCTGCAGCAGGTTAAAGGTATCGGTGGCCGCGCCTTTTGCCGGAGAAGCGATTCCCTGAACGGAGTCGGCCGGCTGCACATACCCCTCGCCGGCGGCGTTGCAGACCGTGAAGCGGACGTTTTCGGCCGTAAAATTCCCTGTGGCATCCGAAACGCCCGCGCCCATCCGAACCTGTATTTTCGCTACCGCGCGCTTCATCTCGCACGTGTACGAGGACGGCCACGACATGTCGCCATACATGGGGAGGCGCGCCCCGCCCCTGTAATATTTGTTAAGTTTCAGCGGGAAACAGGCGTTGATGTTGCTTACCGTCATGCTGCTCGCCTGCGGATGCGGGTATTGCGTAATGTCGGAGTTGGCGACGCATACAATCCGGTTTCCGCTCTGCGGCCTGAACGACAGCTGGGGCAACAGCTGCAGCGCCTGACCGTTGTTTACAATCCTGGAACTGTCGATAAGCTGGGAGTTCAACAGCGTCGTTCCCGCACTGTTAAACTCAAGTACCCATACGTGGCTGATGATGCACTCGCTTTCCGTCGCGGCGCTGTAGAGCGCAACTTCGGTCGCGTCGGGCATACGCAGTTCCAGCGTTTGCCTGTCGGCGACATTTTCTCCATTACCGGTACTGTCTGTAATCTCGTTGTTACATCCCGAAAAACAAATAATGCATACTGTAAAAAAACTCAATTTTTTCATTGCTAATAGTATTAAAAAGTAAAAAAAATATGTACGCACTATTACAAATACACCCCGTTTAAAATCGATAGCGCCACAAAGAAAAGTATAATATTTATAATATCAAAGAAAAAATTAACCGGAAATGCCGGAAATGCGGTTTTATCCGTTTTATTCGTATATTTGCGTCCAAAAAAAACATGAAGTTCAAAGGATTATTTCTGTGTCTGTCCATCCTGTCGCTGTTTGCTGCGACGGGATGCAACCGGGATGACGAAGATGTTCTCGAAGCAGAAGGCAATATGCCCTATGCGCAGCTGACCGATTCGGAGAAGATTAACAAATTTATCGTGGACTGCACGCAGGATGTCTATCTGTGGGAATCGCTGACCGACTGGACGAAGTACAACAATTACGACACGTACCGCAACCATGCTGACCATTACGCTCTGTTCGGCGGGTTTTTATACGCGGACGACCGCTGGTCGGAGCTGACGAACGACATCGACAGCTGGAAAAGTTCGCTTCAGGCGGTATCCACAACCTACGGATACACGCTGATTTTCGTCAAATTCTCGAATATGGACCGTTATTTTGCCATCGTCCTGTACGTCTGTGCGGGCGCCCCGGCGGAAAAGGCCGGAATGAAGCGCGGCGATATTATTGTCGGGATGAACGGGGGGGATATAACGGAATCCAACTATACCGACCTGTATTATTTGCCGTCCATCTCTCTTCAGATGGGATATGTCGACGGAAACGGCTTCAGCCTCAAGCCCGGTTCCGTCTCGATGGTAGCCGTCGGGATGTATGAAAATCCCGTGAATACGTTTCGCATCATCGAGAAGAATGGCCACCGGATAGGCTATCTGTGCTATACGGCTTATGTCGATGCCTCCCGGGATGAACTGCTGGACGTGTTTGCCCGGTTTAAGGCCGGAGGCGTTACGGACGTGGTACTCGACCTGCGCTATAACGGCGGCGGTCACGCCTCTACGGCCCGTTTTTTAAGCAGTATCCTGGCGCCCGTCGCTGCCGTGAAAAACAGGGACGTGTATCTTACGCAGAAATGGAATGATTTTTATAGCCGCGACCCGTCGTCGGGCGAAATCGTGGACAACAGCGAATATTTCATCGACACACTGTCCGTAAACATGAATCTGAATCGCCTCCACGTGCTTGTTTCGGAACATACCGCCTCCGCATCGGAAGCGACAATAATAGGCCTCAAGCCCTATATGGACGTCGTTCTGGTCGGCGACACGACGCACGGCAAGTATTACGGCGGCTATGTGCTCTCCGTGGACGACTACTATTACGCTTTTTATTACGGCGATTCGCGCGGCTACAATAAGGAACATTATCTGAACATATCGAACTGGGGCATGTACGTCATGACGTATCGCTATGCGAACAGGAATAATTACCCTGACTTTTCGGGCGGGCTTGCGCCGGAACCGGATATGCTAATGCTTCCGGAAGACTATTTCGACCTGAAACCGTTCGGCGACGAGACCGACCCGCTGCTCGCAAAGGCGCTGGAACGGATTACGGGCGAGAAATATGTGCCGGTACGTTCCTCAGCCGCGGAGAACATGCCGCCGTATACCGTTTTCCCGGAAATGGGAGGTGGAAATGCCGCGAAAAAGAACCTTATTCACAGCGCGCCGCAGCCGCGGCCCTGATTTCCGGCAAGCAGTAAATAATCGAGAATCGTCATCGCCGCCATCGCTTCGACAATGGGGACGGCGCGGGGGACGACGCACGGGTCGTGGCGTCCCTGTGCTGTCAGAACGGTTTCGTTCCCCTCCCTGTCGACCGTCTTCTGTTCGCGCAGGAGTGTTGCCGTCGACTTGAACGCTACGCGGAAATAAATATCCTGTCCGTTGGAAATGCCGCCCTGTATGCCGCCCGAATAATTCGTACGGGCGCTTATGCGTCCGCCGTCGTTGAAAAATTCGTCGTTATGTTCGGAACCGCGGTAGAGAGGAGCATCGAATCCATCCCCGTACTCAAACCCCTTGGCGGCATTGATACTTAGCATCGCGCTTCCCAGCGCGGCATGAAGTTTGCCGAAGACCGGTTCGCCGATACCCGGCGGGACGCCCCGTATCACGCACGTGACGACGCCTCCGATAGAATCGCCCTGCGCCTTTACTTCTCTTATGAGAGCTTCCATTGCGGCAGCCACCCGTTCGTCCGGGCAGCGAACGGCGCTGGATTCCGTTTTGTCCGCATCATAATCCCGGAAGGAATTTTCCATGCGAATGTTGCCGATTTGCGACGTGCAGGCCTGTATCGTTATGCCATTCTTCCGGAGAACAAGTTTGGCGACGGCGCCGGCAACGCACCGCGCTACCGTTTCGCGCGCCGAACTGCGCCCGCCTCCCCGCGGGTCGCGTATGCCGTATTTCATCTGATAGGTATAGTCGGCATGCGAGGGGCGGTAGACGTCTTCCATATTATTATAGTCGCCGGAATGTTGATTTTCGTTCCGCACGATGAACCCGACAGGCGTTCCCGTCGTTTTCCCCCCGTAAATGCCCGAAAGAAATTCCACCCTGTCGGCCTCTTTGCGGGAGGTAGTCAGCGCCGACTGTCCCGGTCTGCGCCGGTTCAGTTCGCTCCGGACGAACTCCATGTCGAGTGCGATGCCGGCCGGACAGCCGTCAATCACTCCTCCGATAGCCGCTCCGTGCGATTCGCCGAAAGAGGTCAGCCTGAAAATGTGTCCGAAAGTATTCAATTTCAGCAGCCCTTCCTAACTATGGTTACATCCGCATCCGCAATCCATGTGGTCATCTCCGTCGCCGCACGTGTCGCAACCGCATGCGTCGCAACCGCATCCGCCGCCTGCCGCCTCGCTGTTTATCGCGGCGATTTCCTCTTCCGCAGGCTCGTGCACGTCAAGTATTTCCCCGCTGAAATGCAGCGTTTCTCCGGCCAGCGGATGATTGAAGTCCATCACAATTATATCGCCTTTTATTTCGAGGACAGAGCCGACCATGCGCTCTCCGTCCTCATTCATCATCGGAAGCGTTGCGCCCTCCACAATATGCTCGTCGTCGAACTTGCCGTTTACCTCGAAAATGTTTTTAGGCAGTTCAATGACATGTTCCTCCTCATACTCGCCGAATGCATCCTCCGGAAGAATTGAAAACATGAATTTGGCTCCCTGCTGAAGTTCGCTGATGTTTTTTTCGAAAGCGGGCAACATGCTGCCTGTGCCGAAAATAAACCGTAACGGACGGTCAACCGTCGCGCTTTCCATCAGTTCGCGTTCATCATCCTCGCCCACGTTCAGGTCGTAAGTTACCGATACGATTTTGTTTTTTGAGATTCTCATAAGATTGTTTTTTTTAGAATAAGCCGCAAAGATAATACTTTTTTAGTAACGTGAAATAAATAACATGTAATGTTTTCTCTGTCCCGGCGGAACTTATACAGGAAAAACGGTTAAACAGACAAAGTAGGACATGGATAAGACAAAAGGCACATCTGTAAGCAGATACATTGCTTTTTCCGTTGTTTTGGAATATGGATACGCGCATAAAAAGGACACGAAAGGACAGAGTTTGCAACCCAAATCGTACCCCCTGACGGAGGCAGACAAAAA
>JAIRYY010000096.1 GCA_031267485.1 Tannerella sp. | reverse complement strand
TCTTAGCATTTCCGCTTTTCCTGCTGTTTTTGCCTCGAGGTTAATTTTACTTATCATTTTTCTGTTTTATTTTGCGTCGAGGGTAATTACCCTTTTCATTTTTCATGTTGATTTTGCGTCGAGGGTAATTACCCTTTTCATTTTTCAGGTTGATTTTGCGTCGAGGGTAATTACCCTTTTCATATTTAAGATTGATTTTGCGTCGAGTGTAATTACCCTTTTAATTTTTCACTTTTATTTTGCGTCGAGGGTAATTACCCTTTTCATTTTTCAAATTTATTTTGCGTCGAGGGTAATTACCCTTTTCATTTTTAAGATTGATTTTACGTCGAGGGTAATTACCCTTTTCATTTTTCAGGTTGATTTTGTCTTTCGAACTAAGGGGGCAAATCATTTTTCCGGCTGATTTTGCCCCCGTCTTCAAAAAAGTTTTCATTTGTTCTTCGGAAATAAAAAAACTTACAGTGACGAATATACACTGCCCGCATGGGAGGGAGACTCTCCATCGCAGGAGACAAATAAAGTGCGACAATTTGGAATACACCCCCGAAATCCGCTTGCCGTCCGCAACGCGCCACAGGTAATATGCCGTCCGTACACCCTGACGGGCGGATTATCGCGGCGATAATCCGGTTATTCGTATACCGCCGGCGGGTCGGGACTGATCGCCGCGGCCACGCCGTATTCCGTGCGGTAGTCGGGGTGCCCGCGGAAAACCGTATCCCGCCGACCGTAATAACTGCCGTAATACTGGCAGTTGGTATCCACCCAGTTGGTCACCTGCAGCAATTCTTCCGGAGACAGCCGGATCTCCCGGTGTATTCCGGCCAGGCGGCCTGCCCTCTCCCGCGCTTCGGGGTCGGACAGTTTCACGTCGGGCGACAGCATGGCTACCAGGACTGACGCGTGCGAGCCGAGCGATTTGGCGGGCAGGTAACGGATATTGCCGGTTTTGGGATGGTTTTCGCCGATCACCGGGCCAAGTACTTCCCGGTCGAAACGCTTTGTCCGGCGTTCGGGCGCCAGGCTCTCGTACGATTCGCTGAACAGGCGGGTCTCCCGGCCCGACAGGTTCAGTCCGCCGGGCGAATCCGCGCCGTTATGGCAGCGGATACAGTGGTTGTCCCATACGGGCTGCACGTGGCGGGCGTAACTCAGCGTCTTCTGCGCCGCGGCTTCACCGGCCTGCGGATAAGGCTTTTCCGCCCTGCGCTTCAGAGCCAGCGGCGTCGCGCGACCGTTTACCGGCGGCGCCTGCGACGCCGTTTCGTGGCAGCCGGTGCAGCTCCTGACTTCTCCCGGCATGTAATTCACATACGTCCGTTCGGTCTGGACGGCGCGGTAAGCCGAATCCAGCGCCTGCAGGATGATGTTCCTTTCCGCGGGGACATGAAACCGCGCCGACCCGTCCGGCTCGACCGTTACCACTCCGTGCTGCACCTTCAGTCCCAGATGGGTATCCTTGGAGATGACGGCATGCTGCTGGTCATACTCGTCCTGCATGTAATTCGGCCGGTAATGGCGTCTGGCGCCCCATGGACGCGGCACCTGTTCGAGCACGCGCAGGTATTTCACCGTACCGCGTTCCACGTCCGTCAGCCCCCGGTAAACGTCGGTCACAATACATTCCGCCAGGCCTCTGCCGGCCAGTTCACGGTTTGCTCCGGACGGAATGACGGGAGGCGTTTCGCGCGCCACCAGCGGCATCGGACGGAAACAGGAAATGGTTTCCGCCGAGTATACGGGCATGACTTTCCCGCCCTCTTCCAGCAGATAGAGCTGATAGCCCGCCGCATCCTGCCATTCCGGGCCGGCCGGCTTGTGCGCGACCAGGTATTCCGAACGCGAAAGGGGGTAGCTTTCCCGGAACAGCGGCCCCCTCCCCCGCCCGTCCCTTATCCATTTAGCGCTGTCGGCCGGATCGCGGAACGCAAACCCGCCCTCATCGCGGATGTCCGACTGTGGCGTGATGTGCGTCATGAGGGCGCCCGTGCGCGTGTCGCCGTTCGTATGGACGCGAACGATCGTGCCCACGCAGTTCTGCGGATAGTGAGGCGTCCCGGTAAAAACGTATTCGTTCGTCGCCCCGGGAATGGGACGCGCCATGATCATCGTGGTCGGAAAATCCACGTCGTTGCCGTAGACTTCCACCGAATTGGAGCCGTCGGGATTCATCGCCCACAGGCATTTCACGGCCACGGCGCCCTTGTCGACATATTCCCAGCGGGTATACAGTATCCGTCCGTCGGGCAGGACGCAGGGCGTATGCTCCGAGACGGAACTGTTCGTCAGCTTCCGCATGTTTTTCCCGTCGCCGTCCATCCGGTACAGTACGGTGGTGGTGAAAATATCCGGCGCGTCGCACAGGATTCCGTACCGGCAGCGGGTGGAGACAAAGGCTATTCCCCCGTCGGGGAGGTAGCAGGGGTCGAGGTCTTCCGTCCCGTGACTGTAACCGCCGACCCGGTATTTTTCGACAATGGCTTCTTCGTCATCGGGCGAAAACGTGAGCTGCTTCAGGCCGCGACCGTCAGCGCCAACCTCATACAGGCGGTATCCCGCGTCTTTCGACGCTTTCCAGGCAAACACAATCCGCCGTGCATCGAACGATACGTCAAAAGCGCCGAATACTCCCCCCGTCAGCGAAGGCGCCAGTTCCTCCACCTCGCCGGTACGGAGCGACAGGATGCAGAGATTGCCGCCCGGCATCCAGTCGCTGTTCAGGTATTCCGTATAATAATGGTTGCTGTTGTAGGTGTAACGCCTGACAAACGCAATCTTCTCGATGCCCCGTTCCAGCAGCCTGTCCCATACGGCCCGTTCTTCCGTATCGGGGAGATGGATTTCCGCCATTCGCTCCGTCGTGAGGGAGACGATTCCCGCCAGACATAAAAAAGCCGGCAGCAAACCTGTCCATAACTTCGATGTTTTCATATCTTATAATGTTTTGATGTATAAAATCAGCGCATCCAGTTCTTCCCGGCTCAAATGCCGCGTCGTCCCGTGCCTGTCGCCGGGATTGTACTTCGTGAACACGTCCCGGAGCGTCTCCGCCCGTCCGTCGTAAAGATAGGGAGCCGTGCGCCACAGTTCGCGGAGCGAAGGCGTGTCGAACGCACGCCCTTCGTCGTCGCCATCGCCCGTACCCGCATCATATTTCGCTCCGTCCGTCAGATACTGTCCGCCGTGACACTGGAGACAGCCCGCCTGTTCAAACAGTTTCCGGCCTTTCTGCCGCGGATCTTTCCGCCTGTATTCCTGCAGGCAGGGACTTTCTACGGGCGACAGATTCCTGAGATAGGCGTCCATGTCGGCGGCCAGCGCTTCCGGCTGCCGGGTCTGCAGCGTATGCAGGATTCCGTTGCGCACGGCCAGTTCCGCCGATTCGCGGATGCCGGTAATCATGCATGGCGGCGTGACATGCGAATAAAGCAGGCTTTTCGTGTTTTTCGGATTCCCCAGCCCGTCGTTTTGCTGGTCCCAGTTCAGCCCGTCGGCTCTCCCCTCCGGATGACAGGAGGCGCAGCTTTGCCACTGCTGATAGCAAACGGATGCATCGCAAAAGGCAAGCGCACCGCGCCGGACGGCATCGGGCGCCGGCTCGTCGCCAAGCATCAGGGCTACCGTCTCCGGACGATTGCCGCCGAGCGGAACAGCTTCTACAAATGACGAAAAACAGCTGCTTGCGTATGCCGTTCCACCGGCAAACACGACTTCACGGGGCGAACGTCCTTTCAGCGCAATGCGTTTTTTATACGGCGTAGCGAACGAAAGCGAAGCGCTCAGGTCTTCCCTGGAGGAGACGTAAGGGTCTGTCAGTTCCCCGGAAAAGAATCCGGCGAGTTTTCCGTGCAGTCCGTCCAGGTCGACGAGCATCAATTCATGCGTACCCGAAAGGGCGATGAGCAGCGTGCCGTCGCCAGCCATACAGATGCCGGCCGGATTGGCGGCGCCGTGGTCGACGTCGTCCAGCAGCACGGTGGCATAGACGGAATCACGCTCCAGGTCGATGATACTCATGGCATTGGTGTTTACCCACCCTCTGTCCAACTGAGTAACCGGCATACCGTAGCGCGACAGCAGGTGGACGGCATACAGATATTTGCCGTCCGCCGAACCGGCCAGCCCCAGCACAGACTGGGCGCCGTTCGGAAGCATCACATGCGAACGCACAGCGTTGGATGGCGCATCTATCAGCGTAATCTGCGCAGCCACCATCCCGCCGGAAGCAGCCTGCACCGGCAGGAAATTGGCCACCGCCACCGTTCGTCCGTCCGTCCCGGCGTATACGGCGCGAGGCTCGCGCAGCGCCGGAAGACTTGCCGTCTCTTTGTTTTTCGACAAGTCGATGACGGAAACCGTGCCGGAAAAGCGGTTGGCGACATACAGACGCTTCCCGTCCGCCGACATCGCCATCCCCGACGGGGTATGACCAACCGGAACGGAAGCCTTCACTTTACCCTCCGGCAAAGCAATGACGTCCACTCTCCCCCGCGCTTCCCCGCAGGCGGCGAAAAGCGTTGCGCCGCCGGGAGCAAGCAGGAGATGATTCGGATTTTGCTTCAAGACGATTTTCCTCGTTGTAACGCCCGATTTCAAGTCGGTAACGGCGATCGCCCGGTCTGTCGTAAGGGCGGTGTAAAGCGTCTTCCCGTCCACCGCCATCGCCCCGGGAGAAAGATAGTTCCCCGGCGAAAGGAAGGACAGGGTGCATGCAAGCAGGAAAAAAAAGGCTGAAACTTTTATTTTCATCGGTTTATTTTCCCAAAAAGTAATCGTTTATGGATTGTACCTGATGACGGACCGCCCCGTTTGCATGGACATTGGCGACTTCCGTGATGATTGCCCCCTGCGGACCGGCAAACTGCCAGTGGTGGGAATAAACCCGCGAGAGGGGAACAAACTCGCCCGGCAGTGTTTTTACGACATTTTTGACCGTTACGCCGCCTTCGTGGCTGGCAGGAATCCTGATTTCCGGGAAAGACGCCAGGTTGTCCCCGCCCTCGCCCACAATGTAACTCAAGCCGTTGCGCACCAGCCAGCCTTCCATCTTCGCCGGCAGGTCGCCTTCCGGTTTCTCGTGCCAGTGCTCCGGCAACATCTGACCGGGCAGCAGGAACAGATCCTGCAGCATATACCTGTCCTCCGTATCGTTGACATACATGATTGCCGCCAGTCCCACTTCCGTAAAACGCCCCGTCCCGTAATCGCTCACCCACAACTGCGTACGGGTATTGGCGGTGACGGGATAATCGTAATACTTCATCAGCCGCAGAATGGCATCTTTCGCCGCTTCTTCGTCAAATCTCCCGTCCGCCGCATAAAAATCCGCATTATCAAACGTCAGGGATTCCTTTTGACAACAGCTTTCCGCACACGATTTTCCGGTATCGCCGGACGACTTGTTTCCCTGCGAACAGGCCGCCATGACCACACATGCAATGATTAAAACTAAATTCTTCATATTTCATATAATTAATTGGTTAATAAACTATTTAACAAACATTCATTACCGACAGGCAAAGTCCATGCTCTCCCCCGCTTTTTCAAGATGCAAATATAGGCTGTTTTTATCAAATTATTATGCACAAAAACGGAAATTATACCAATTTTCGTTCTATCGCCATTTTGACCAGAGCGGCGGTATTGTGGGCATTAAGTTTCAG
>JAIRYY010000095.1 GCA_031267485.1 Tannerella sp. | reverse complement strand
TGCTGTCCGGAACGATTTGTTTGGGCGAGCGCGTGCTGAACTCGCTGTGGTGGAGTTCGGCATATTCTTCGGGCAGCGTGTCCCGGACATCCCAGATGATTTCCACGCCGGTCATGCCTTTGGGTTTGGCCTTTCCCCTGGCGTTTTTTTCGCGGAAATGAATCTCGACGATGCCCGGGATGGAAGTATCGACGGTGGCTGAAACCTGCTTCGTGGGGGTGGACGCCGCCTTTTTGCTCCCACTGCTGTGCTGAGGCATACCCATCTCGACCAGGTTTTCGCTGGTTACCAGGGGATTGTTTTTCAGATATCCCATGTAAAGGCGCCGGTATTCGCTGACGAACGCCATTTCGGCATCCTGCATGGCGGCTGTCCTGATCATGGTGCGCTCTGCCGGATTCTTCCACGCGAGAAATGCGGTCTTGAACACATTATATTTCACAATAAGCACATTCGTAATCCACAGCGCCGCATTGCCTGCAAGACCCATCCTTGCAAGGTTTGCCGCCGTCAGATAATTAACCGTAATGGTTGCCTGCAGATACCGCCCTTCATGGGTTTGTGCCACCCAGTCTTCTTTTGCACTCATGATAATATAAATTAAATTATTGTTCTATAATAAATAACTTCAGATTGTCTTGAAATGACTTTGGGACGTCCCGAAATGACTTTGGGACGTCCCGGAATGACTTTGGGACGTCCCGGAATGACTTTGGGACGTCCCGGAATTATTTTGGAGATAGGTAATTTCTTTTTTTGTCATATTCTGCTCTATTATTGTGAATGTTTATTCAATTGGTAATGTTCTTTTATATTTCCATGCAAAATTATATGGAAAATTTGAAATATAAAAATAAATAGATGTTTTTTTAATTGGAATACCGGATTACCGGCTTTGTCATTGCGACATTCGATAGTGCGGGCTTGCTGTCTGTGCCGTTTTTGGTGAACAGGGATTGGGACGGATTACAAGTCCGCGCCAGCGGGGGCATCAATATGGGAGTGTTTCAAAAGCCCTGTTCCGTCATTGCGAACGAAGTGAAGCAATCCGTAAATATCTTACAGTAACTGGATTGCTTCGTCGTTCCTCCTCGCAATGACGGTAAATAGAGTCGCTTATTATCAGTATATTAACGAACCGTTTTTTTTCGTCTTTTTCCATTTTTTCCCCGGCGAAGATGGGGTGGAATCTCGCTGGTGACGACGGACAGTATGAAGCTTTCGAGACAGCCCCATCAATCATTAATCATACCTGAGTTCGACCTGATAATTACAATAAATATCTGAAGATGATATGTAGGGGCGGGTTTGAAACCCGCCCCTACTGCCCGGAGGGCATTCATATCAATAGAAAATGTCACGGTATACCTCCTTTTTCCCCGTCAGGGGATACACCGTGGAACAGATGAAACTTATACGGGGTTTTGATGTGGAGAGGTAACATTGTTTTCCATTGATATGAGGCTGTTTCAAAAGCCGAATCCCGCCGTCACCAGCGAGGAGGAACGACGAAGCAATCCCTGCATGTATCGGCGATTGCTTCGTCGTTCCTCCTTACAATGACGAATTGGGACTTTTGAGACAGCCCCTTACATCGAACTCACGTTAATCATCAATCACGAAGGGCGCCCACAAGGGACGCCCCTACATTAATCATTAACCATTAATCATTAACCATTAATCATTAACCATTAACCATTAATCATTAATCATTAATCACCAACCATTAACCATTAATCATTAACCATTAATCACTAACCATTAATCACTAATCACTAATCACTAACCATTAACCACTAATCACTAATCATTAATCACTAACTCACCATCCAAAGGCTTCGTCCGCCATCCACAGGCCCTGGATTTTCATTGTCTGTTCTATGATGTCCCGGGCGACGCCACGGCCGCCGCCGACGGGGGAAACGTATCGCGCGAGCTGTTTTATTTCGGGGGCCGCATCGGCGGGAGCGACCGGCAGTCCGACGCAGCTCATGACCTCGTAATCCGGGAGGTCGTCGCCGCAGTACATCACCTCGCCGTCGTTCAGGCCGGTCTTGACAAGGAAATCTTCATAATCCCTCAGTTTGACGCAGCTTTGCATGTAAATATGCCGGATGCCCAGACGTTCGTACCGGATTCTGACCGCTTCGGAGTATCCGCCGGTTATGATTCCCACTTCAAAGCCCTTTTTTACGGCCAGTTGCAGCGCGTATCCGTCCTTTATGTTCGCCGTACGCATCGGGTCTCCATTTGTTGCGAGCGAGATGGTGTTTGACGACAGTACGCCGTCCACGTCAAAAACAAATGCTTTTATTCTTTTCAAATCGTAATTTATCATAACTTAGTGATTGACAGGGGGCATCCCCCGATGATTAATAATATGGATGCTGCGGCTTATGAGTTCGTAGAGTGTGCGTATATCGGAATCGTTCAGCATCGCCAGATGACGGTCCATGACACTGCGGTCGTACCGGACGGCCGGGCCTGTCTGCGCCTCGCCGGGAGGCATCGCGTGCAGTTTGTTTGCCGTTTCGTCGATCAGCGGCTGCAGAACCTGCCGGTCGATGCCCCGTTCTTCGAGTATCCGCGTCGCGATGCCGTACATGTGGTTGCTGAAATTGCAGGCGAAGACGGCTGCCAGATGAAGATACCTCCGATTTTCGGAAGACATCGTGCGGACGCACTCCGACAGCCTTTCCGCAACAAGCAGGAGTTCCCTTTCGCACGCTTCGGTGTTCCCCTCCACAAACAGAGGGATTTTACTGAAATCCGTTTCGCGGTTTTTCGACAGCGTCTGCAGGGGATAGATTACGCCGTAACGTTCCGCGAACCCCTCGAAGACGTTCGCCGGCACGCTTCCGGCCGTATGCAGCCACAGCCCTCTGTTGGCGGGCGTTTTTGCGATGATGTCCGGGAGAGCGTCGTCTTTTACCGAAAAGACATAGAGGTCGGCGTCCGGCCGGATGTCCTCCGTTTCCGTCGTAAAGCCGCAGGCCAGCCGCTCCCCGAGCATGCGCGCGCTTTCCTCCGTGCGGCTGAAGACCTGCAGGATGGAAAACCCGGCCTCCCTCATGGACAGCGACATGCGCGCGGCCACGTTGCCCGCCCCTGCGAAAACGACCTTTACCAGCTTCATTTCGGCGCGACGGGCTTAGGCCAGCGGGTTGTCCGCAGCCGGGAAACGGTCTATATGAACTTTTTCCCACGTGAGTTTCGACAAGTCATTCGGTTTCCGTTCCTGCTCCTTGACGCCCATCCCGATGATGCAGAGAACGCCGAACCGGTCGGGGATTTCGAGCAGGTCGCGCACGTACTGCTCCGATTCCGTTTCGCCGGCAAAGCGTTTGCGCACGTGACACCAGCAACTGCCGAGACCCAGGTCTTCGGCCTGCAGCTGCATGTAAATGGCGGCAATCGACGCATCTTCGACCCATGCGTCGGTTTTCGTCCGGTCGCCCGTCACGACAACGGCCAGCGCGCATCCTTCCAGAAAAGCGGCTCCGGCATCCTTGCATGCGGACAGCTGCCGGAGCGTGTCTTTATTCTCCACCGCAACGAACTCCCACGACTTGCAGTTCTTGGATGTCGGGGCGAGCAGGGCGGCCTGTAAAATCTTTTGCACCTTTTCCGGTGAAATCTGCTGTTTTGTGAATTTGCGCGTGCTGCGCCGCATGATCGCCAGCGATTCGAAATCTTTCATAATGATGTGTTTTTATTGAAATGAATAACTGTAAAAATCTTTATTGATGCCCAAATCGAAACGGCCGTTCGAGAGGGTCTGCGGTTGGCCGTCCATCAGGAATTTAATATCGAAACGGCCGGAGAGAATCACGCGGTTTTCCACGCCGTCCACTCTCAGCAACTGCACCCTGCTGAACGTCAAATGACTGCCAGGGAGCGGACGGACAGAATGTTTCCATTCCACTTCGCAGCCGTCGCCGGTCAGGTCGATGACCGTCCCGTGCAGCGACAGTAAATCCCGCCAGTCCGTCATTGGCGATGACGGGAAAGAAAAATGCAGGGACATGTCCCCGGAATATTTGAGATGGCCTAACAGGAAAAATTCCAGCCGTCCCTCATTATAAATGATTTTGCAGGGGACAACCGTGCTTGAGGACACAAAGTAATCCCGTTCATAAATTGCGCCGAACGAATTGTAACCCCATTCGGTATAGGCCGGCAGATTCGAATCTTCGGGGTCGGGGATGAAAACCGTATCATCCAGGCTGTATCCGCTGCACGAAATGAATAGCATCAGGAAACTTGCGGTCAGAGAGAAATATTTTTTCATAGGGGGAGGAGTTTTATTTTGAACCCATGGGATAATTTTTACCTAACGGAATTTGCACCGAAAACTGAAAGCCCAGTCCGGCGTCTGTTTCCACAAAAGAGTATGTCTGCAGCATCACGTTCCCGAGATGAACCTCCATGTTAATCCACGGATAACGGCTTATCTTGAATCCTATTGCAGGATAGATGTAAGCGCTGAAGGTTGACGGATTTGCCATCTGCCGGTCGACTTCGTCTTCATAACGCTCCATGGCGTTATTGACAAAATCCACCTGATTAACCGTCGCGACCCGGCAGTTAAGAACAGCCCCTATTTTAAAATATAACTGAAAGGGCAGTTCACGCCGGTTCGGGAAAAAACGGAGTTCCAGCGGGACGCCAAGGTAATAACTGTTTTGCTCAAGATTGCGGATTTTGACATAATCCGTAACCAGGTCATTCCGGTCGAGCACCCACAGGACATAATCGTTGTTAATCCTCATGGCGGCGGAATATTTCGAGACCCGTAGTCCCGCCGCAATCCCCAGGCGGTTTCTCAAAAAGAAGATTTCGGACTTGGCTCCCACATAGGAAACATTCATCTTCTGCGACGATTTATACAGGCCATAATAGTCATCGTAATAATATCGGTCGGAATAAGACACGCTGTTATTCCCGCGAATCCTGTCCGAACTTACGGTTTCACCCCAGTATTCATTGGCGCCGAACTCGATTCCAATCTTAATATTCCGCTTATTGCCTCCGTCCTGCGCCATGACGGGGGGAGACAGGGTGAGGATGAGAAAAATAATTACTTTTGCTTTTTTCATATTAAACAGATTTCTGCGAATAAATATTTTGCAAATATAGGGCTTTTCTGTGTATATCCGGTAACAGGAATAAAATTTCAGTTGCCGGATATACGCTTTGCGTCTTTTTCGCGTTTGATATATGTTTGTCATTATGACTGTAAAAATAAGGAAATGATTCGTGCAATTGCAATAGCGCTTACATGTAATATACTGTTTGGCATAAGCCTGTCTGCCCAGGACGGCAAACGGGTAAAGATTTTCGGGAACGTGCGCGATGCCGAAGGAAATCCGATTGAGCTGGTCAACGTCAGCGTCAGGGGGACGGTTATCGGTACGGCGACCAACGAGAAGGGATATTATTCCCTGTCGGTCAGCCGGGGCGATTCGGTGACGCTCCTGTTTTCATGCCTGGGATATAACCGGGCGGAGCGGATTATCGCGGAACTGTCGCAGGATATGCGCCTGAACGTGAAGATGAGCCATCTGTCGTTTGAACTCGGCGAAGTCTCCGTCACCGCTCACCAGGCGCGGGCGGATATGATGCAGTCGCTCGATGCAAGCCGGCTGAAAATCCTGCCCGACCCCTCCGGCGGCAGCATCGAAAGCCTGATTGTCACTTATGCCGGCGTCTCGTCGAACAATGAACTGAGTTCGCAATATTCCGTCCGGGGCGGCAATTATGATGAAAATATCATCTATGTCAACGGCGTGGAAGTGTTCCGCCCGTTTCTGATACGTTCCGGGCAGCAGGAGGGCTTGAGTTTCATCAATCCCGAGATGACGGAAAACGTGCAGTTTTCGGCCGGAGGCTTTGAGGCCCGGTACGGCGACAAAATGAGTTCGGTGCTGGACATTACCTACAAGAAGCCGAGAGAACTGGAGGGTTCGGCCGGAGCCAGCCTGATGGGCGCTCATGCGTACGTGGGCAGTTCGACCGGCAGACTCACGCAGGTGACGGGCGTGCGCTACAAGACCAACCGTTCCCTCCTGGGCACGCTGGATACCGATGCGGAGTACAATCCCGATTATACCGATTTGCAGACATTTATCACCTGCCGCCTCACGCCGAAGCTGGAAGCCGACTTCCTGGGCAACCTGTCCATAAACAACTACCATTTTATTCCTCACCGGCGGGAGACGCTTTACGGTACCGTCCGCAATCCCCGGAAATTCCTGGTCGTTTTTGACGGGAAGGAGCGCGACCGCTTTCAGACGATGTTTGGCGCGCTGACCCTGAAATACACGCTAAACGAAAACGTGCAGTATGGCCTTCAGGCGTCGGCTTTTAACAGCCGCGAGGAGGAAAGCTACGACATTACGGGCATTTACAGCCAGAATACGGCGGAAGCCGGCACGACAACCGAAAACGTCGTCTCGCCGCTTGATGTGGCCTCCTATCACGAGCATGCCCGCAACAGGCTTCATTCGAATGTCGTCAATACGGGAGTTTTCGGTATCGCCGGGATAAATGCGGGGAATACCCTCAAGTTCGGGCTGAACGCCCAGTACGAGCATATTGTCGACCGCATCAGCGAGTGGGAAAGCAGGGATTCGTCCGGATACAGCCTTCCGCAGACGGGCGCCGCCGTGAACGTGATTTCAAACCTGTTTTCGGACAATAAACTGGAAAGCTGGCGTTACTCGGCCTATATTCAGGATGTCCTGAAATTCCGTACGGAGAAGGGGCTGTTCACGGTAATCGGCGGGCTGCGCGGCAGCTACTGGGATTACAACAGGGAATTTATCATCAGCCCCAGGGCTTCCGTCGGCTTTATCCCCAATTCCAGGAAGAACCTGATTTTGCGTTTTGCCACCGGGCTCTACTATCAGCCTCCGTTTTATAAAGAGCTGCGCGTCACGGAACAGGATGACGCCGGGAGCCATATCGTCCGGTTGAATGACCGGCTGAAATCACAGCGTTCGATGCACTTTATTCTGGGCGGAGACTATACTTTCCGGGCGGT
The DNA here is from genome assembly GCA_031267485.1 of Tannerella sp. Classification (GTDB taxonomy): domain Bacteria; phylum Bacteroidota; class Bacteroidia; order Bacteroidales; family Tannerellaceae; genus Tannerella. The sequence continues at coordinate 1,323 of JAIRYY010000095.1, read as the reverse complement.
AGGGCGGAATTTCAAGTTCACATCGGAGTTATACTACAAGAAACTGGACGACGTTAATCCCTATACGGTCGACAATGTAAAAATCCGCTATTATGGCGCCAACTGCGCCGACGGATATGCGGCCGGCATCGACATGAAATTTTTCGGCGAGTTCGTGCCCGGCGCCGATTCCTGGCTGAGCGTGTCGCTCATGCGTTCGAGGCAGACGATTGACGGCGCGCTGACCGTGCCGATGCCGAATGACCAGATGTACAACATCTCGCTTTATTTCCAGGACTATTTCCCGTGGAACAGGCGTGCGATGGTCAATCTGAAAGGCGTACTGTCCGGCGGACTGCCGGTGACGGTGCCGAACAGAGGCTGGGAATCCTACCTGCGCCGCCTCCCCCCGTACCGTCGCGTGGACATCGGTTTCTCGTACCAGATTGCCGGCGGGGAAGACGCCATCATGGACCGCCCGTTCTTCCGCAATCTGAAAAATATATGGCTCGGCGTGGACATGTTCAATCTCTTCGACATCAACAATACAAATTCATACTACTGGATAACCGACGTCTACAACCAGCAACACGCCGTCCCGAACTACCTGACCGGCCGCCAGCTGAACGTCCGCATCAGCGTCGACTTCTGAAACAGGGATATGCTTTCAATGATTAATATCTCCGAAATATTATTCATAACACTTGATTATTAAATAATTAACAGTGTTTTTATCCTCAATGAAAATAGTCTTCATTCTGCATTGGACGGTTTTTTTTGTAACGGGATGAAAACCTTTTGTAACGGGATGGAAACCTTTTGTAACGGGATGAATCCCGTCACGTTACGGATAGACTTCATCCCATTACGGATAGACTTCATCCCATTACGGATAGACTTCATCCCATTACAGATAGACTTCATCCCATTACAAAAAATTTTCATCCCGTCACAAAACGTTTTCATCCCATTACAAAACGTTTTCATCCCATTACAAAACGTTTTCATCCGGTTCGTGACGGTTTTCATCCGTATAGTGACGTTTTTCATCCCGGGCGTTTCCCTGACATGGTAGGAGTGCCCGGTTTTCATCCGTATAGTGACGGTTTTCTTCCGTATCGTAAGAAGTTTAACTGTTTAGCTCAATAATATATTGTGTAAATAAGAGGCGGATGTGACGCGGCAAACCGTAACACACTCCATGCCACGTGAATGGTTTGCAATCTTGATAAAAAAAAATGCGACAAAATTTGCTTTATATGAAAAAAACATCCTACTTTTACAAAATTTATGCAGTTGGCGGCTTGGACGCCTGATTATTAATTAAAAAAATCTGTTTGACAT
>JAIRYY010000269.1 GCA_031267485.1 Tannerella sp. | reverse complement strand
ACTTGGGCTTTCCGGCATGGAATCTGTTGCAGTGCGTAACATCAGTGCTTAAACGAGCTCAATAGCATGTAACGGTTTCCCTGACGGGACGGAGCATAAACGTCACCGGAAATTTTTCTGCCGGCATATTGTCCCGTTCGGGACAAAAAAACAGGACGCCCTTGTCCCGTCAGGGACAAAATGTCGGTAGAAAACGCCGGATGCACATCCAAAACCGTGCCGGAAGGTACGGAATGTGGAGATTGTCACATTGCATACCTGACGGCACGCGGGCGTGGGGTGGCGGCTGCGGTTTCTACCAACATTCTGTCCCGACGGGACAGAGAAACGGGACGCCCTTGTCCCGTTAGGGACAAAATGTCGGTAGAAAACGCCGGATGCACATCCAAACCCGTGCCGTCAGGTACGCTGTGTGACAATCATCATATTCCGTACCTGCCAGGCACGCGGGATTCGCGCTGTTTTAACCGTTTCTTTACAGAAAAGAAACCGGCGGATAACAATTAAACATTTCCTTTGCACGGGAAAGCGGGAAAGCGGGAAAGCGATAATATGGAAGCATTACAAATATCAAGCATGATGAAGACAGAGACGGGAACGGGAAAGGGGTTTCAGGAGAATTTGAAGGACGGGTTGAACGGGTTCCTTCGGGCCGAGAGGGATAAGTTTCCTCCGGCGGAGACGTTGAAGATAGACCTGCACTGCCATGACTGCAACAGCGACGTGCCGGACGAGCTGATGGGGCGGCTGCTTTCCGTGCCGGAGACGTGGGTGTCCGGCGAGATGCTTCTGCAGGAGCTGAAACGGAACGGGTGCCGCGCGTTCACGGTGACGAACCATAATAACGCGCGTTCCTGCTATGCGATGCAGGACAGGGGGCATGACGTCCTCACCGCCGCCGAGTTCAGCTGCCTGGTTCCCGACTTCGACACCGGCATACACGTGCTTGCCTACGGCTTCACGCCCGAACAGGAGGAACGGCTCAATAAGCTGAGGAAAAACATTTACGCTTTTCAGGAGTTTGCCTGCGAACGCGACATCCCGACCGTATGGGCGCATCCGCTGTATCACTATGCCGCTAAACAGATGCCGTCGCAGGATTTTTTCAACAGGATGCTCCTCCTTTTCGAACGCTTTGAATGTCTGAACGGACAGCGGGATACGTGGCAGAACATGCTTGTAAAGGAGTGGATTGGACGGTCGGACGAGGAGGCCCTGACCCGGTTTTCGCGGCAGTACGGCATCGGGCTTACGCAGTATTGCCGCCATCCGTACCGGAAAGTCCTGACCGGCGGGTCGGACAGTCACATTGGCCTCTTTTCCGGCATGACCGGCGTGTATGCCCATGTTCCCGGCCTGCGGCAGCGCCTGGATAACGGCGTCCCCCCTTCGCAGCTGGCGCTGGAGGCCATAAGGGAGGGACGCCTGGCGGTCTTTGGCTCTCACCAGAATACGGAAAAGCTGACCCTTGCGTTCCTGAATTACGCATGCCAGATAGCCATGAACTTCAAGGATCCCGGGCTGATAAGGATGCTTTTGCACCGGGGCGGCACGGCGGACAAGGCCATCGCCTTCCTTGCGTCGAATGTCTTCAGCGAGGTGCGGAACCATAAGGTGACGATGTCTTTCATCAAACTCTTTTATGAATGTATGACGGGTAAGAAACCGCCGTTCTACAGGCGGCTGTTTGTCTCTCCCGACTATAAGCCCATATTCGACATCGCCGCCGGCATGTCGTCGCTGCACGGACGAAGCGGCGAAACCGTTGCGGCGGACTATTACGGGTCGCTCCTGTCCATCAACAGCCATATCAACGGAATCCTCGCCGGACGCCTGGAACAGAAGGCGGACAGGATGAATCGCGCCGGCCTGGACCGGCCGCTCAACCGTATCATCTCGGAAATGGAGCTGCCGGCGCGCATCCGCTCCTACCTCGGCCGGCCGGGCGACAGCGGCGGCGTGGACATTGCAGGCTTCCTGGACGGCCTCTCCTTTCCCTTTTTCACTTCGCTGTTCATCCTCGCCGCCCATTTCGCCGCCGCGAAAGTGCTGTACAACATCCGCCCCTTCCTGAAGCGGTTTTCCGAAAACCTCGGCAAGTTTGAACATCCCGAAAGGGTTCTGTGGATGACGGACACGTTCGGCGGCAGCGGCGACGCCTCCCTTTTCCTGCAGCAGTTGCTCCGGCACGTCAGGGAACGGCATTTGCCCGTCGACATCGTCGTATGCAGCAGCGAAATCCAAAGCGGCGAACACCTCGCCGTCCTGAAGCCCCTGATTCGCTTTGACGTGCCGGCCGGCGGGAACATGACCGTCAACGTGCCGAACTTCGTCGAACTGCACAACCTTTTCCTCGAGGGCGAATACGACCGGATTGTATGCTCCACCGAAGGCGTCATGGGCGTGTTCGCCCTCTACCTGAAACACGCCTATACGGTGGAGGCGAGTTTCTGCCGCCACACCGACTGGCTCGGTTTCGCCCGCAAAACGCTGCATTTCGACCGCCGCAATTCGGACAGGCTGCGGCGCATGTTGAGGTTCTTCTACCGCTCGTTCGACCGGGTGTTCGTCCTGAACGGCCGGAAGAAAGGCCTCAACGAAATCGTGATTGACCGGAAATGCGCCGGCGCGGCCGGCGGCGGAGACGCCGCCACGGAGCCGGGGCTGTGCGAAGTGGAAGCTGTCCTGAAAGAAGTCATGTCCCGCGGCGCCGGTGAGTGAGCCGCGTCCCGCGCTACTCGAAAATGACGGTTTTGTTTTTATACGCCAGCGCCTTGCGTTCGATGTGTTTCCGCACGGCGCGCGAAAGTACAATCTTCTCAAGGTCTTTCCCCTTGTTAATCAAATCCCGGACGGTATCCTTATGCGTGACCCGCACGATATCCTGTTCGATGATAGGCCCGGCGTCCAGTTCCTCCGTGACGTAGTGGCTCGTGGCGCCGATGATTTTCACGCCGCGTTCAAAAGCCGCATGGTAAGGCCTGGCTCCCGCAAAAGCGGGCAGAAAGGAGTGATGGATATTGATAATCCTGTTCGGGTACCGCCTTATCATGTCTGCGGAGACAATCTGCATGTACCTCGCGAGCACGATAAAGTCAATCCCGTGTTCCTCCAGCAGTTCCAGCTCCGCCCGTTCCTGTTCCGCCCTGTTTTCCCTCGTGACGGGAAACAGGTGATAGGGAATGTCGAAACGCCGGGCAACCACCTCCATATCCGGATGATTGCTGATGATAAGCGGGATGCTGACGTTCCACTCGCCCGCCGTATGGCGCGCCAGAATATCGTACAGGCAGTGCGACATTTTTGAAACGAAAATCGCCATTCGCGGCCGGTAGCCGGAAAAATAAAGGCGGAAACTGATGCCGTACTTCTTCGCATACAGCGTGTTGAAATACTCCTCTATCTTGTCGTACGGAATAAGGAACCGCTCCAGGTCCCATTCCATGCGCATGAAAAATATATTCTCGACATGGTCGACATGCTGGTCCAGGTAAATGATATTTCCGCTGTTTATACTGATAAAATTGGTGATGTCGGTAACGATACCCGCCCTGTCGGGACAATGCAGAAGCAATATAGCCGTGTTCATAGTCAATGCGTGTTTATTTTAAGTGTGTGAAACCGGTGTAATCCGGGACGGTGGCCACCGTTTCGCGGACGCAGTATCCCGTGAAAAAGCCCGCCGCTCCGTTCGAGACGTTTGTGGAGATGTTGGACGGCGGGCCGCCAAACATGGGGTTGCCGCCACGCATCTCCGACGTACATTCGTTGATGAACCGGTAATATCCCTCCTCCATGTTTGAAACCTGCAGGCGAATCCTGTCGCCCGGCGAGAGCAGGAAAGCGTTGTCGTCTTCCCGGTTTCGTCCGGCGGTGTTTTCGTCCGTGGCGTCATCGAAATAATAAATGGTATTTTCGAGATAGGAGCCGTTGAAAAACTCATCGTCGGAGACGATGTAACTGCTTATCCGGCTGTTGGAAATGCTGTCGTTGATGAAGAACCTGAACAGGTAAAAATCCTGCGATTCGGGCGGGTCCTGCGTGAAGATGTTGAGGGCGTAATGCCTGAATCCCATGATGCTGATTGGCTTGACGGCAATGGAATCGACCGTCAGCGCGGGACGCAGGGTCGTCGTGGCCTCGTAGGTCTCGGCCAGGCCATCCCCGTCGAAATCGACGTCCACAACCAGATGATAGGTCACTCCGGGATACGCGCGAAACCTGGAATCGCTGAAATAATATCCGTCCTCCCCGTGCAGCAGGTCATGGTCGCGCCCTTTGGAATCGCTTATCCGCACCGTGGCGTCCGTGACGGCCGCGTTTTCCGAGCTGTCGAAATAGGGGGAGGAACTCGTTATCCTGACCGACTGGTACCTGTTTTCGTCCGTCAGGCATCCGTAAATGACGATGACAGGCTCGCTGTCGCGCGTGTCGATGTCGATGGGCGCCGTGCACGCGGACAGCAGGAGAATCGGGAATATGAAACGTGAAATGGATGTAAACATAATCTGCCGTATTGATTGGGATTCAAAAAGTAAAGTTGTACGTTATCGAGGGCACCACGCCGAAAAGATATATCATTTCGGCGTAAGGAAGCCCCGTGTCCTCATGCTGGTTGTAGGTTATCATCCACGGGTTTTTCCTCCCGTAGGCGTTATAAAGGGAGACGTTCCACTCTCCGCGCCAGCGTTTGCGGGTATCCGGCCTCGGCGTGTAGGTAAAGGAAAGGTCCATGCGGTGATAGTCGGGGCGGCGATATTCGTTCCGTCCGGAGTAAAGCGGGAAATATTCGCCGTCAATCTCAAAGCGTCCCGAAGGATAGGTCGTGGGATTGCCGGTCGCGTAGACCCAGATGACGGAAAGGGCGCATTTCCGGGACAGCTCGAAGTTCGCCACCGCGTTGAAGTTATGCGTCTTGTCGTAGGGCGAAAGGTAAGTCTTCCCCCCGTTGACGCCGGGAATGGTGCGCTCCGAGCGGGAGAGCGTGTAATTGACGAAACCGGTGAGGCGCCCGCCGGTTTTGCGTGCCATGAACTCGGCGCCGTAAACTTTGCCGCGTCCCGTGCGGACTTCGCCCTCCAGCTTGCGGTTGAGCATCAGGTTGGCGTGCTCGGCAAAGTCAATCACGTTTTTCTGATTCTTGTAATACAGTTCCACCGACGTCTCGTAGGCGTTGTCGGCCAGATTGTGGAAATAACCGGCTGAAAACATGTCCAGCGCCTGCGGTTTGATGTTCGGGCTTGCGGGAAACCACACGTCGAGCGGCGAACCGGAGGCGGAGTTGTTGGCAAGCTGCATGAACTGCACGTTGTGGAGGTAGTTGGCTTTCAGCGACGAGTTCTCGGCGAGCCGCAGCACGAAGCCGAGCCGCGGCTCCACCGCCACATACGTATTGTATATCTTGCCCGGCGCGTACGTCAGCGAATCCGCAACCCGGTAGTCGCCGTCATAGCGGAAAACGGTCGCTTTCCCGATGTTCTGAAAGGCGGACAGGCGCGCGCCGTATTTGACGCTCAGCCTTTCGGACAGTTTCTGCTCGTTCGAAAGGTAAACGCTGTGTTCAAGGGCGTTCGAGCCCTCCACCCCGTAATTGATTTCCGTGTCTCCGCCCGTGTCCATCCTCGCGAAACCGGGCCGGAAACGGTGCATGACGCTCGAAAGTCCGTACGTCAGGTTCCACTTTTCGCTGATGGAATGTGTCATGTCGACGCGCAGCATGTAATCCGTCATGCTCGATTCCCACGCGGCTCTTGCGCCTTCGAGCTTCGACTGGAGGCCGTAATCGTAGTTGCTGACGTTAAAACTGATGCGCGACGAGAGGATGTCGGAATAAACATGCCGCCATGAAGTGGAAACGGCCCCGTTGCCATAGCGGAAATCGCCCGGCTCGGCGCCGAAGTTGTCCTTCCCGTAATACCCGCTGACGTCGACGATATCGCGGTTGGAAAAGCGGTGCGTCAACTTCGCGTTGAAGTCGTAGAAATAAACGGACGACTTGCGCAAAGCCTCGTCCGACGAGAGCTTGAGGAATAAATCCGCATAGCTGCGCCGTCCGCCCGCGAGCCACGACGTCCGTTCGCCGACAGGCCCCTCCAGCGTCAGCCGGCTCGATATCAGCCCGATTCCGCCGACCGCCTTCAGCCGTTCGGGCGGGTCGCTTTTCGTCCGCACGTCAAGCAGCGACGAAAGCCGTCCGCCGTATTTCAGCGGCATGTCGCCCTTATACAAATCCAGCCCGCTCAGCACGTCATTGTTGAAAATGGAGAAAAAACCCATCAGGTGAGAAGCATTGTAAACCGTCGCATTGTCGATGAGAATAAGATTCTGATCCGGCGAACCGCCGCGCACGCTGAACCCCGAACCTCCTTCCGAGGCCGTCTGCACGCCCGGCAGCAGCTGTATCGCCTTGATAACGTCCACCTCGCCCATCAGGGCGGGCATCTGGCGAATCTCGACGGCGCTCAGCTTCTCGACGCCCATCGTCAGGCTCTTCACCCGCCCGTCCGGCGCCGTGGACGTCACCAGCACTTCCTCCAGCTGCATATTGCCGTCAAGAAAAAAATCAGCCGTTTGATTCCGGCGGAGGTCAACCCTCTCGGTCGCCTCGCCAAACCCGACGTATGACGCGGTCACCACATACACCCCGCTCCTGTCAAACGAAATCGAATACTTCCCGTTCTCATCGGACAGCGCCACCTGCGACAGCCCTTTCACCTTTATCAGCGCCGAAACCAGCGGCTCGCCCGTCGAACGTTCAACAACCTTTCCCGTCAATTCAACCTTTTGCGCCATGCCTGCGAAAAAGACAAACAGACACGGACACAAAAAAAGACATTTTCTTATCATCGTCATTAAATTAGCATTACAAAACACCGCCTGCCGGAATACTCCCCTGCCGTTTCACCGCCAAAACTGCCAAAAAGATGCGAAAGGCCGGACAAAAGTAACATTTTTTCCCGGACTGTCAAAAAAAAAGGCGAATTTCAAATGATTTATATTCCGGGAAACATGGATGGAGAATAAGTCCTACTACACGAATGGCTCCGGCGTGGAGGTCGGCGTGGAGGTGTGTAAAACCCCTCGGCCAACTCCGGCAACCGCACGGAAGTGACTTTCTCGAAAGATACCTGTGCGGCGACCCTCCGCTGCTACTGCCGGATACCGGAAGAAGCACGCGGAAAGGAAGTGTCGTTCACGTTCTTTGACGGGGCGTATCCACTTTTTTTTAACCGCGATTTTAGGGGTTTTTTCCATTTGCTGCGATATATACAATAGGAACGGAAAAGTATGGAGAAAGATATCAATCATATAATTGCCCGCGTGTTGAGCGGTGAAGCGTCGCCGGACGACGTTTTGGAGCTGAGCCGCTGGTTGAACGGACGAAGTGAGAATGAAAAAATCTTCGTCCGGCTCAAAAGCTACTGGACGGCCGAAGTGTCCGATAGCCGGGCGGTCAGTCCCGATGCGACGGCTACGGAGAAAATCCTGCAACGGATTGCCGGACGGAAGGCTTCTCCCGTTTTCGGTATGCCCCGACGGATTTTCATCCCGGCTGCGGCTGTTATTATTGCGCTGGTTATTTCCACGCTGTCGCTGTTCTATGCCGGCTCGCGGGACGCTGAAGCGGTACGTGAGGTTTACAATTATTATACCTGCGTGACGGATGACCACAGGTCGACCCTTACGCTCGACGACGGGACGAGGATTGTGCTGAACAAACACAGCCGTCTGACATATTCCGACCGGTACGGCAAGACAGACCGCCGAGTGAAAATCGACGGTGAAGCCTTTTTCGAAGTGGCCGGCAATCCAGGCCTGCCGTTTGAGGTAAATTTTGAATCGGAAGTTGGCGACGATGCGTTTATAAAAGTGCTGGGTACGGTATTTAACGTCAGTTCCGATACGGTTGCCGGAAAAATCATTGCCACGCTGGTGGAAGGCTCCATCTGTTTCGGCGCACAAGGCCGTGAATTTACCATGACGCCCGATCAGCAATTGGAGTTTACGCCCGGCGACAGGAATATTGCAATCAGGACCGTAGACATCGAACAGGCAATTGCATGGAAAGACGGACTGCTAAAATACAAAATCGTTACTTTTGCCGGATTGATTAAGGATTTAAGCCGGATTTACGGACTGCGGATTCATATTGCGAACGAACGGCTTACCGCCCCGTCTGTCACAGTTTCCGGTACGTTCGAAGAAGGACAGTCCATTGAGCAGATATTTGAGGTGATATCGAAAAGTCTGCCTATTAAGTGGACAAAGAAAGGGACAACTTATTATATCAATTAGAAACGTATGAATCAATTATCCGAAACAGGAATCATGAAAAACAACGGGAAAAGAGGCAACCTCTGTTCACGCGGAGCTTTTTTGTTTTTCGAGAAAGTATTTTTTAACATGATATGTTTGTCCTTTCGGAATATTTTTATAACACACACACACACACACACACACACACACACACACACACACACACACACACACAACGCAGGTTCACGCGCGAGGTACAAAAAATATTCCACAAAAACAACTAAAGCTTGGACCAAAAACACAATTGAGTCACATTCGGCTCCTGTCTGCGGGAAAGATTTTTCACGCTGCCGGGAGAGATTTTCCTTTATGTTCGTTCATGCAAATCCCGGAGAAAGGGATTCCTTTATTATTAACCATAAAAAAAACAAGCCTATGACGAACAAAGAATGTCCCTATTAAGAAGCGTACCGGCCATCGAATAGAAGGCCGGTACGTCCTGAAAATCAATTCAACGCTTCCGTCACTCAGCTTCCAAACAGGTGGCGGGAGCATATTATAAACTCTAATACTCATGCAAATGTATGGAAAAAAAATTATTTAACAGTCATTTTAAATGTAACAGCCTGAAAAGAATCCGGTTGATAATGAAAATTGCGGCAGTGATGCTTTTCATTGCGTGTATTCAGGCTGTCGCTGTGGAATCGTATGTCCAGACAGCGAAAGTTTCTGTCAGTGGAGAACGGATTTCCCTTCCCGAATTATTTACGCAAATTGAGAAACAGAGCGAATTTCTCTTTTTCTATGTGGATTCGGATGTTGAAAACATAAAAGTCAACGTGAATGTCCGCAACAGGCAGATTCATGAAGTCCTGTTGCAGGCCTTGAAAGGTACCGATTTGACGTATGTTGTTGATAACCGGCATGTGAATATCATCCGCAGGGAATTAGCCGGCGACGCGCAACAGCGCCGGACGGTTACGGGTACTGTTTCCGATGCGGTAACCGGTGAGACGATTGTAGGGGCGAATGTGCTTGTAAAGGGTACGACGAACGGAACGGTCACCGGCAATGACGGCCGCTACACGCTCGAAATCACGTCGAACGACGCCGTGCTGCAAATATCTTACATCGGCTATCTCCAGCGGGAAATTCCCGTGGGTGTCAATACGCGGATAGACGTGCAGCTGAGCGAAGACCTTCAGTCGCTCGACGAAGTGGTGGTCGTGGGTTACGGCACGCAGAAAAAGGCGAACCTGACGGGCGCCGTTTCGACGGTTTCCCTGCCTGAAATGGAGAAGCGGACGGTGGCGCAAACGTCGCTGGCGCTCTCCGGTCTTGTACCGGGTCTCGTCGTGACGCAGAGAAGCGGTAAACCCGGCGGAGACGGCGGGACGATTAGCGTTCGCGGCAAAACGACCCTGGGTAACAACGACGTCCTGGTGCTCATCGACGGCGTCGAATCGAACATCAATTCGATTGACCCAAAGAGCATCGAATCTATTTCCGTACTCAAGGATGCCGCATCCGCCGCCATATACGGCAACCGTGCAGCCAACGGGGTTATTCTCATTACCACAAGGCGCGCCGAAGACGGCAAGGCTTACATTTCCTACAACGGATATATTGCCCAGGGCAAACCGACGAATGTCCCGAAGTATGTCGGCGCAGTGGATCATATGAAATATATTTCCATCGCCAAGCGTGCAGTGGGTATGACGCCCGAATATTCGGAAGAATATATCCGGGAGTACGAAGCGGGAATAGGCCGGAACGACCCGAATTATCCGGACGTGGACTGGTTTGACGCCA
>JAIRYY010000236.1 GCA_031267485.1 Tannerella sp. | reverse complement strand
TCCTTGCAGTAAAGATAGTCGTCCGACTGCGTGTCGAGACTTTCCAGGTCTCCGATAATCACCGCCTCGATTACTTTCCGCACCCGCTCCTCCTTGAGCCGTTCCAGCAGGCTGTCGATATGCGTGTCGCGCCGCAGGATGATGTTTTGAATGGCCTGCGCCACCAGGTCGGCCGTAACCGGCAGGGTATAGTCGGACTGGAGTATTTTGACAATCACCTCGCGGGCGACGGCGTTGACTAACCACGGCTGCCCCTGCGTCCGGAGCCATACCAGGTCAATGGCTTCCGGGTCGAACGTCTGTCCCGTTTCGCCTGTGTGCTGGTTGTACAGTTTTACAATTTCTTCGCGCGTGAAATTGCGGAGCGTCAGCGCTTCGGTGATGACATTGAAAGGGCTTGCACCGCCCAGCGATTCGCGGTCGGGACGGATTTTGGCCTTGAAGTCACGGATGTTGCGCATGCCTACTAGTGCTATGGAATGGACGAACGGGGTTTCGCTCCGGGCATTGTGTCCGTTACGCAACTGGCGGAGGAACGAAATCAGCGTTCCCTCGCTCAGGCAGTCGGCTTCGTCGAAGAAAATCACCAGCGGTTTGTTCAGCGATATACAGAACTCGGTCAGGGCATTTCGCAGAACATTTGCATAATCGCTCAAATCTTCTCCTGCCGCAAATTCTTTTCCGCCGGGGATATTCGAATATCGCAGAGTTGATTTTATCCCGTTTGTTATGGCCGGGATACCTTTCTCAGGCTCCGTAATGCCCTGTCCCATTTCCAGCGAACAGCGAAAGGCGTAATATTTGCCCTCCGCGTTAAGTTGTCTGACCATATCGAGCAGAAACGTGGTCTTCCCGCTCTGCCGCGCCGCATGAATCACAAAATACTGTTTCTGGTCAATAAGTTCTGCTATCCCGTGTAATCGCGACGAGGCGTCTATCATATAATGGTCCGCTTCGTTGCAGGGGCCTGCCACATTAAAATATCGTGCCATACTGTCTCCATTTTTAAATGTTTGTAAAAACAGCGGTAAAGATAGCGTTTTTATTTATTATTACCGGATTGCGGAAACAAAAACTTTCAAGACAGGCTACTCTTCATCTGTTTTCGATGGAGGTGTAGGGGAGCTTGTCGTCGATTATGTTTTTGTAGGCGGGACGGATGATGCGTTTGCCGGCGAAGTTGATTTCTTCGTTGCGGTGGGCCGTCCATCCCACGATGCGCGCCATGGCGAACAGGGGCGTGTAGATTTCTTTCGGCAGACCAATCATGTCGTAGACGAAGCCGGTGTAGAAGTCGACGTTGCTGGAGACTTGCTTGCCGTTGTTTTTCACTTTGGCAAATACTTCCACAGCGCGTTCTTCGAGCAGTTCCAGAAATTCGAACTCGGCGCAGCGATCTTTCTCCTTTGCGAGTTCACTGGCGAGTTCGTGCAGCAGCAGCGCGCGGGGGTCGGAGATGGTGTAGACGGCGTGTCCGATGCCGTAGATCAGTCCGGTGCGGTTGTATGCTTCCTTTTTGAGGATGCGTGTCAGGTAGCGGTCTATTTCGTCCACATCATTCCAGTCGCCGACGTTTTCCTTCAGGTGATTGAACATGTCTACCACCTGGATGTTCGCGCCGCCATGCAGGGGGCCTTTCAGCGAGCCTATGCCGGCGGCGATGGAGGAGTAGATGTCGGTCATCGTCGACGAGGTCACGCGGACGGTGAACGTCGAATTGTTGCCTCCTCCATGTTCGGCCTGCAGGATGAGCAGCAGGTCGAGCATGCGCGCTTCGAGGCCGGTGTAGTCGCGTTTCAGCATGTGGAGGAAGTTTTCCGCCAGCGAGAGCTGGTCGTGCGGGTGGCGGATGTGCAGCGAACGTTCCTTGCTGTTATGACGCAGTACGTTGTAGGCGTAGGCCACGATAGTCGGGAGGCGGGAAATCAGTTCTATGGACTGTCGCATCTGGTTTTCGCGCGAGAGGTCGTCGGGGTTGTTGTCGAAATTGTACATTTCGAGCACGCTACGCGCGAGCGTGTTCATGACGTTTGCGCCGCGTAGCTGGAGGATGCTCATTGTCGTTTCGTGCGTCAGCGGCATGTTTTCGTAGATCAGTTCGCGGAACTGCTGCAGCTCTTCCCTGTCGGGGAGGTTGCCGGAAAGGAGCAGGTAGGCGACTTCCTCGAAGCCGAACCGTTTTTGTTCCATCACGCCGTGCACGATGTCTTCGATGTCGTATCCGCGGTAGAAGAGTTTGCCGGGGATGGGTTTCAGCGTTCCGTCGGGGTTGCGTTCATATCCGACGACGTTGCCTATTCTGGTCAGTCCGACGAGGACGCCCGTTCCGTCTTCGTTGCGAAGACCGCGTTTGACGCCGAATTTTTTAAATAGCGAGTTGTCTATTTTAGACGTCGACTTTATCGTTTCGGCAAGTTTGTAAGTTAAATATTCCTTTTTCATAACGTTTCATTTTTTAAGGTGATTAAAATAATTTCCCGACCAGAGCGTCCCGGAATTGGGACGTTGTCAGATTCTTCCCGTTGGGCATGAAGGACGACAGGTCGGATGTGGCGCTTCCCTCGGAGAAACACTGTTCCATAGCGCCGGTTATCAGTTCTGCGGCCTCGTTCCAGCGGATGTATTCGAGCATCATGGCGGCGGACAGGAGCAGCGATGACGGGTTTGCGCGGTTCATGCCCGCGATGTCGGGCGCGGTGCCGTGCGTCGCTTCAAAGACGGCATGTCCGCTCTCATGATTGATGTTGGCTCCGGGCGAGATGCCGATGCCTCCGACCATTGCCGCCAGCTGGTCGGAAATATAGTCGCCGTTGAGGTTCAGCGTTGCAATCACCGAATACTCTTCGGGTTTCAGCAGCGTGTTTTGCAGAAAAGCGTCGGCAATCACGTCCTTGACGATTATCCGGCCGTTTTTCTTCGCTTCGTTCAGCGCCTCCCTCGCCGCCGCGTTTCCGTCCGTCCCGGCGATGCGTTCGTATTCGACCATCGTGAAGACCCTGTCGCCGAACTCCTCTTGTGCGACTTCGTAACCCCAGCGCTTGAAACCGCCCTCGGTGAACTTCATGATGTTGCCCTTGTGCACCAGCGTCACGCTCGGCAGGCGATTGTCCGCCGCGTACCTGACGGCGGCGCGTACGAGGCGCTTGCTGCCCTCTTCCGATACGGGTTTTACGCCGAAAGCCGAACTTTCGGGGAAACGAATGTTTGTGACATTCATTTCGTCGCGCAGGAAGTTTGCGAACTTTATGGCTTCCGGCGTGCCTTTATCCCATTCGATTCCGGCGTAGATGTCCTCGGTGTTTTCGCGGAAAACGACCATGTTCACTTTCTGCGGTTCTTTGAGCGGGGAGGATACGCCACGGAACCAGCGGACGGGACGCCGGCAGACGTAAAGGTCCAGTTTCTGGCGCAGGGCGACGTTTATCGAACGCACGCCGCCGCCGAC